>JAGTAM010000329.1 GCA_023422485.1 Pseudomonadota bacterium
CTGACGCAATGGGAGCGCGACACCACGCTCGATTGCTGAGCGGTTCGCCGGCATCCGCCCGATCGTTTGGGGCGGGTGCCGCCCGCGCGCGCCGCGCACGGCGCATGGGTGACCGGACCGGTGCCTCGGATGGAGGACGGAAGCCGTTGCCCTGTCCGGCTCGGCCGGCCTATCGGTCTCTCCCGTTGCCGGCTCGGCGGAGCGAGAGAAGGACCCGATCACCGATGACGTGGCTCGGACGCCTCCTCCTTTCCGTCATCGCCCTGATTCTGGCGATTCCGGCTGGCGCCCTGACGCTCGGCGCCGGAGTGCTCCTCGATCCGACCTTCCGCGATGCGCTGGGCCAACTCGGCCTCGTCGGCCTCTTCGCCGGCCTGTCGGATCTCGCGCAAGGTGTTCCGCCGGACATGGCGGTGATGGCCGTAATCCTCCTCGCCCAGGCCCTCGGCCTCCTGCTGATCCTGCCGCCGACGCTCGCCGCCCTCATGGGCGAGACGCTCGGGCTGCGCTCCCCGTTCTGGTATGGCGGCGCGACGGGACTTCTCACGGCACTCCTGCCCTGGCTTGCCCGCGGCGGCCCGCCGTCGGCCGCTGGCTCGGCGGCAGCGGGCGCGGAGACGCGGCTCGCCGTAATCCTTCTCGTGACGGGCGCTGCCTCTGGCCTCGTCTACTGGCTGATCGCCGGCCGCAGCGCCGGCGCACGGATGACGCGACCCGGCGCAGGTGCATTTTAGGGGTGGACAGGCGCCCGCCATCGCTTATGAAAATGGAGTGCTTTCGAAGCCTTGCCGCTCGAGAAGCACGCTCCGGCTCGAGAGCGGGTCACTGCGCCGAGCGCGGCCGGATGCGGGCGTAGTTCAGTGGTAGAACGTCAGCTTCCCAAGCTGAATGTCGTCGGTTCGATCCCGATCGCCCGCTCCACCAAATCCCCCAGCTTCAACAGTGTGTTGCGTGTTTCCAGGCTCGACGAATCGAGTCTCTTGGTGAACGTCGGGCACGCAATCGGACACAAGCTCAGTGAGCTTGCGGCTGCCGGGAAGCCCGAAGCTGCGACGGCTCCCACGAAGGACGCGCTCCTTCGCTCAAACGAGGCGGTCGGTTACGCTCCCGAGATATCATGCGGGACGCTGCGCAGCCTTGAGGCGGCACCGAGCCCGAACCAGACTATCAACAGACGGATGGAGCGGCGGCATAAGCGAGGTGAGAACGTCTCACCTCCACCTTAGGCCGATGCCCTCCATTGTCGATGCCCGTCGTCAGAAATGAGACCTCCGCGAAGGAAGGGATCCAGGCGGCGCACGCTCTGCAACTCGAAGCTTTTCAGTGCCGATTCCATGCCTTTGCAGGGCTGTCTCGCTGATCCGACCGCTAGATCTCGGAGTGGCACAACTCACAGCGGCCGAAGATTCAAGCTTGGCTGGGGTGCCACTTGTCGCAGCCAACGGCCAAGGGCGCCCCAATCCAAGACGAACTCTGGCGTGGATCGCAATCCATATCTCTGATGAAGTGACCTCAGGTGATGTGAAGGGCGTGAATCAGAACGAGACTTATGACCAGCAGCAGCCCTAGGGAGGCGGTCACGGCCAGCGTGACGCGGCCGCCGACGCGGGCCAGGATCCGAACGTCCACGCCGAGGCCCAGCGCCGCCATGGAGACTACCGTCAGTAAGCCCGCGAGACGCGTGACCAGGGGCACAATCGATTCCGGCACGAGCCCGAGCGAGCGAAATGTGGCGAGCACCAGAAAGCCGATGATGAACCACGGCACCAGCTTGGCAAAGCCGAGCCGCCGCGGGCCCGTCCTGCCCGTCGAACCGTCGGCCGGCAGATGCGGGGCGATGAGAGCGAAGGCCACGACGACAGGCCCGAGCATCAGCACCCGTACGAGTTTGACGAGCGTGCCGACCTGTGTGGCGAGCAATCCCACCGGAACGGTGGCGGCGAGAACCTGCGGCACCGCATAGACGGTCAGTCCCGCCAGCACCCCGTATTGGTGCTCGCTGAGACCCGCCAGCGGCACGAAGAGGGGAAGGCCGAGCACCATCAGGACACCGAGCACGGCCGTGAAGGCGATCGCCGCCGTCACGTCCCGGGCGTCGGCGCCGATGACGGGGGCGACCGCCGCGATGGCCGAGTTGCCGCAGATGGCGTTACCGGCCGCCACGAGGATCGCCATGCGGGTGGGGAGTCCGAGGCAGCGGCAGATGCCGTAGCTCGCCGCAATCGTCAGCAGCACCGTTCCGACGATGCCCGTGAGAAGGGCCGCCCCCGACGCCATGATCGCCCCGAGGCTGATCGAGGCGCCGAGCAGCACGACGGCGACTTCCAGCACCTGCTTGGCCGAGAAGGCTATGCCGGCCCGATAGCGCTCGCCCGGCACCCAAACGGTCCGCAGGGCGATGCCGAACAGGATCGCGATGACCAGGGCCTCGATATAGGGGTGGCCGGTCAGATGCTCCTCCACGGCCTGCACGGCGAGCGCCGCCGCCGTGATGGCGAGGCAAATCAGAAGGCCGGGCAGTAGCGAGGAGGCTTGGCCGACCGACACACCGGACGTCCCACCCTTGGCCGTGGCTTCGGTGCTCATCGGGCCGGCTTCTCGGAGTGCGGGAAAAAAGTTCTTTCTCGAACTGCCAAAGGAGAACAGGCCTCTCCATTCCTGCGGAAAATCGAACAGTCGCATCCATTGCTGGAGGTCGTCGCGAGCGCGATATTTGTTATCATGCGTACGTCCTCCGATCTGTCGCCGTCAGCCTTCGACCCGTTCGGCGAGCCGGTCGATGCGCGTTGCGCCGATGCGGCCGCACCGGCGAGGCATCAGGCCCGAAACCTCACGGTCGCGGTGTTTTGGAGCTTGGCGCTTCTGCTCGTCGCAGGGCGCATTCTCTTCGCTGCGCAGCCTGTCGCGCCGGCGACCGCGACCGTCGGCGCACAGGTCCAGGCGCAAGCCCCTGTCACGACCCAGATCCGCTAGAGCATTGTTTTTGCATCGTCTTTTTCCGAAAGACGGTGGCTGCCTTTCGGAACGATGCTCTCGAGCAGGCTTGGCCTGAACGGCCCCGGGGATGAACCCCGCCGCCGCAAACCCTGCGCCATCCCGGACACCTTCCGGAACGTCCGCTCTCTGAGCCGCCTCACTGGCCCTGATCAGCGCAGGACCGAGAGATAATGGATATCCTGCGTGAGGCAGGTGGAGAGGCGCCACTCGACCGGCCGCTCCTCCAAATCGACGGCCACGCGGTCGATCTCCAGCGCAGGCGTCCCCGCCGCGACCTGCAGCAGCCCCGCCTCGCGGTCCGCCAGCGCGACCGCCTTCAGACGCTCGTTCGCGGTCGCGATCGTGATGCCGAAGCGGATCGCGTACAGGCTATAGAGGGTGTTGGGCAGCTCGAGGGCTGCGATGCCCGGAAACAGGCTTGCCGGCACGCTGATCGTCTCGCTGACACAGAGACGTCCGTCGATGGAGCGCACACGCTCGATCCGCACCACGCGGGCGGTGCGCACGAGGTCGAGACGTCCGCGCTCGTCCGCGCTGGCGGTGGCCTCGGTGATGGCCAGCACCTGACTTGTCGGCATGCCGGTGCCGTCGCCGTCCGGCCGCATCTTGAAGAAGCGGAAGACGCTCTGCTTGTCGTCGTGGTCGGCCACGAAGGTGCCGCGGCCCTGGCGGCGCACCAGCAGGCTGTCGGCCGTGAGGGCATCGAGCGCCTTGCGCACCGTGCCCTGGCTAACCCCGAGCTCGGCGGCCAGCTGTCCCTCGCTCGGCAGGATCTGTCCGGGTTGCCAGACGGCATCGGCGAGGCGCTTCAGCAGCGTGTCGTAGACCTGCCGGTAGAGCGGCCGAAAGCCGACCGCATTGCCACGCCCGGATCCCGCCTGCCCGTCCCCTGAACGTTCCATCTCGTGACGACGCTGAGCCCTACCTGCGGGTAGAGCGTCGAAGGATGTGTCCAGCACCTCTCCCTCCTCTGACTTACGTCGGCCTGTTGATCGGAGCAATCAAAGGTTTCTCCTCCGCACAGGCGATCGCTTCACAACGCCCGGATCTCGGAGAGCAGGGCCTCCGGAAGGTCCAGGCCCTCCGTGGCGGCCCGTTGGCGCAGCGCGAGGCGACGGACGCCCGGAAGCCGGGCCCCCTCCTGCGCCTCGATGGAAGCGGCGAGCGCGGCGAAGCGCTCCGGGGCATCCGGACTGAGGGCAGCCGCATCGAGGGCCAGGATGAGCTGGCCCGTGCCCGGCGGGTCTCCCTCGGCATCGAGGAAGGACGAGGCCTCACCGGCAAAGCGCGCGCCGACGAGGCCGGCGGCGAGCAGTTCCACCATCAGCGCGAGCGCCGTGCCCTTGGCATCGCCGAGCGGCACCATCGTGCCTGCGAGCGCGGTCTTCGCGTCGGTGGTCGGGCGTCCCTCCACGTCGAGAGCCCAGCCTTCGGGGATCGTCTCGCCGCGCTTGGCCGCGCCGACGATGTTAGCGCGCGCCACCTTCGACAGGGCGAGGTCGACGACGATGGGCGGCCGGCCCGGCAGCGGGCAGGCGAAGGCGAGCGGGTTGGTGCCGAACACGGCGCGGGCCCCGCCCCAAGGCGCCATCGCGGCCGGTGTATTGGCAAAGAGGAGAGCGACGCAGCCGCTCTCGGCCAGCGCCTCGACCGGTCGGCCCGCCGCGCCGCAATGGTGCGAGCGGCGGATGCCGGCCGCGGCAACGCCCTGCCGGCGGGCCATGTCCGGCAAAGCCTCCAGCGCCCGATCGAGGGCCGGATAGGCGAAGCCGTGCGCGGCATCGACGGCGAGCAGGCCCGGCCGCGGATGCTCCAGGCGCGGCAGCGCGTCGCCCACGACCTTGCCGGCGCGCACCTGCGCACCGTAGGGCGCCACCCGCGACAGGCCGTGGCCCTTCAGCCCGTCCGCCTCGGCACCGACCAGGGCGCGGGCGACGCTCGCCGCGGCGGCTTCCGCCGTACCGCAGCGGATGAGGGCGTCGGCGGCGAGGGCCTCCGCCTCCGCGAGGGAAACCATCGGCATGGGATCAGCTCTCCGTAAGGTGGCGGCGCACGGCCCGCGCCGTTACGGCGGAGACGCGGACGTTCGATTCCTGCGTCACCCCTGCGATATGCGGGGTTAGGATCAGGTTCGGAACGTCGGCGAAGACGGCACCGGCCTGTCCATCCAAGGGCTCGCGCGCGAAGACATCGAGCGCCGCGCCGCCGAGATGGCCGGAGCGCAGGGCCGCCGCGACCGCGGCTTCGTCGACGATACCCCCGCGGGCCGCGTTGATCAGCACCGCGCCCCGGGGCATCCGGGCGATCGCCTCCGCATCGATGAGGCCGCGTGTCCCCTCGGTCAGCGGAACGTGCAACGAGAGCACATCGCTGCCCGCGATCAGCGCATCGAGGGCGATGGGCTCGACCGGGCCGTGGGCCGGCCTCCAGGCCGGATCCTGGGGCGCGAGAAAGGGATCGTGCGCGGTGATCGACATGCCGAGTGCGGCGGCGCGGCGGGCGGTCTCGCGGGCGATCGCACCGAAGCCGACGAGGCCGAGGCGCTTGCCGGCGATCTCCCTGCCCATCAGAGCGTTCCGCGGCCAAGTGCCGGCTGCGACGGCAGCGCTCGCGCCGTAGGCTCCGCGCAGGAGCAGCATGGCGCATGCCACGACGTATTCGGCAACGGCCCCGTCATTGGCCCCCGTGGCCGGGTAGACGGCGATGCCGTGGGTGCGGCAGGCCTCGACGTCGATATTGTCGAGGCCGACGCCGAGGCGTCCGACCACCTTGAGGTCGGGAGCGCTCGCGAGCAGATCCCCGCGCACCTGCGTCCGGTTTCGCACGATCAGCCCGTCGGCGCCCGCCAGCGCGGCCGCCAGCGCATCGGGACGGTCGACGAGGTTAGGGTCGTACAGAACCTCGAAGCCGGAGAGTTCGGCGGCGATGGCCGCCTCGTCCATGAACTCGCTGATGACGACTTTCGGCATGGTTGGTTTTCTCCGCTGGGCTCTAGACCGCCGGAACGGTGCGGGGCGGGGAACGCCGCAGCGCCGCCGCGGGCTCGTGCGTCGGCCTGTCCGCGGACGCTTCCCCCTCGTCGTCCAGGGTTTCGAGGTCGGGCGTGATGCGGCCATCGAGCACCGCTCGGGCGTGGGCGAGGTCGATCTTGCCCTCCCAGCGGGCGATCACCAGGGTTGCCACCATGTTGCCGACGGCGTTCGTGACGCAGCGCAGCTCGTTCAGGATGCGGTCCACGCCGATGATCAGGGCGATGCCGGCCACCGGCAGCAACTGTGAGGCCTGAAGCGTCGCGGCGAGCACGAACAGGATCGCGCCGGCCACGCCGGCCACGCCCTTCGAGGTCACCAGCGCGATGGCCAGGATGCCGAGCTGCTGTTCCCAGCTCAGCGGGATGTTGAGGGCCTGGGCGATGAAGCCGACCGCCATGGTCAGGTAGATGCAGGAGCCGTCCATGTTGAAGGACAGGCCGGCCGGCATGACCAGTCCGGTCACGCTCTTGTCGACGCCCAGGCCGTTGAGCTTGGCCATGATCCGCGGCAGCACCGATTCCGAGCTGGTGGTGCCGAGCAGGATGAACATCTCCTCGCGGGTGTAGCGGAACAGCTTCCACAGGCTGAGGCCCACGTAGAAACGCATCACGCCGCCGAGGAAGAACACGATGAAGACGATGAAGGTCAGGTAGAGCGAGACGATCAGCATCCCGTACTGGGCGAGGATGCCGAGTCCGAACTTGCCGATGGTGAAGGCCATCGCGCCGAAGGCACCGACCGGCGCGAAATGCATGATGAGGCCGACGACCTTCATCAGCACGTCGCCGAACGCGTGAACCACCTTGAGCGGGAACTCGCCCTTCCGGCCGAGGGTGGCGAGCCCCATCCCGACGAGTACCGAGAAGAACATGACCTGGATCAGGTCGCCCTTGGCGAAGGCGTCGACCGCGCTGTGCGGGATGATGTTGGCGATGATCTCCATCGGCGACTGCGCGTGCGCCTTGCCGGCGATGCCGGCCACAAGGCTCGCGTCGAGGCTCTCGACGGTGGCGTCGATGCCGTCGCCCGGCCGCAGGACGTTGACGAAGAGAAGCCCGGCCGCGAGCGCCACGGTGGTGGCGACCTCGAAGTAGACGATGGTCTTCAGGCCCATCCGCCCGACGCTTTTCATGTCGCCGACATGGGCGATGCCGACGACGACGGTGCAGAAGATGACGGGTGCGACGATCATCTTGATCAGGTTGATGAACATGTCGCCGAGGATTTTGCACCCGACCGCGAAGTCGGGCGCGACGACCCCCACGACGATACCCAGCGCGATGCCGAGCAGGACCTGGCCGTAGATCGACCGCAGCAACCTCATGGCGTTCCTCCACTGTAGCGGGACGGAAGACGCCGCGATGTGTCCCGCGGTCGTTCCTCCTCTCGTAGTCCTCACCCCCTTGGCGTCGGGGCGGCGCCCGCGGGACCCTGGCGCGGTCCGCGGGCGCGTGGGACGGGCGCGTCAGGCGCTGCGGTAGAGTTTCGTCATCACGAACTCCCGGTGGCCGAGAGACTCGGCCGCCGTGAGCCGGCCGTTGGCGGTGCGCACCACCATGTCGATCAGCGCGTCGCCGGCCTGCGGGATCGTCATCTCGCGGGTGAGCACCCCGGAGACATCGACGTCGATGTGCTCGCCCATGGTGCGCACGGTGCGAGGGTTGCCGGTGATCTTGATCACCGGGACGATCGGATTGCCGATCACGTTGCCCTGGCCCGTGGGGAAGGTGTGCACCACGTAGCCCGCCGCCGCCATCAGGGTCACGCACTCGGCCGCGGCCGAGGAGGTGTCCATGAAGTAGAGGCCGGGGCCCTTGGCCGGGCTTTCCGCCGGCTGCAAGGCGTCGATGAAGCGGCACTCGTGGCCGATCTTCTCGAGGTTGCCGAGCGCCTTCTCCTCGATCGTGGTGAGGCCGCCCGCGATGTTGCCCTTGGTCGGCTGCGAGTCCGACAGGTCATCGGTCTTGTGGGCCTCGATCACGTCGTCCTGGTAGGCCTTCCACATGGCGTACCACTTGTCGGAGATTTCCGGACTCGCCGCCCGCTCCCGGCAGAGATGCTCCGCCCCGGTGATCTCCGAGGTCTCGCCGAACACCCCGTAGATCCCATGCGGGATCAGCTTGTCGTACATGTTGCCCACGGTGGGGCAGGAGGCGAGGCCCGTGGTGGTGTCGGACTCGCCGCACTTCGTCGAGACCCAGAGGTCCGAGATCGGGCATTCCTCGCGCTGGAGCTCGGTGGCCCATTGCACGAAGCGCTTGGCCTGGTAGCTGGCCTTGGCGACGGTGGCGATGTCGCCGTGGCCCTCGATGCCGAAGCCGATCACGGGCTTGCCGGTCTTGGCGATGCCCTCGACCACCCGGTTGGTCCACTGGTCCTCGATGCCGATCACCACCACGGCAGCGACGTTCGGGTTCGATCCGATGCCGATCAGGGTGCGGAAATGCAGTTCCAGATCCTCGCCGAACTGGAGCCGGCCATAGGCGTGGGGCAGCGCCATCGTGCCCTTGACGTTGTTGGCGACCGCCTCGCAGGCGGCGTTCGAGAGATCGTCGAGCGGCAGCAGCACGACGTGGTTGCGCACACCGACGCGACCGTTCTCGCGGCGCCAACCCATGAAGGTGGCGGCCTCGAAATCGGCGGAGGCGCGGCTGGTGGAGAGCGCCTTCGTCGCGAATTGATCGGGAGCGCCACCGACGAAGGGCGTGGCGATCTCGTGTTCGAGCTGAACAGATTCCTTGAACATTGTCACCTCACCAGCGCTTCGTCTTGACGTTATGAACGTGGACGTGCTCGCCTTTGGCGACGTCCTTGATGACCTTGCCGATGTCCTGGCCGTACTTGATGGCCGTGTCGCCAGCTTTGAGATCGGTCAGCGCGACCTTATGGCCGATCGGGATGTCATGTCGGACCTTCACCTCGAAGGTGGAGTCGTTCTCGGTGATCACCCCGAAGGCATCGGTCTCGGCGCTCAGCCCCTCGATCACCGCGACGGCGACGTTGTCGTCCGGGGAATGGGCGAGAAGATGCGGCTTGCGGCGTCCCGCGCCGGCTCCGGCGTGGCTGCTCATACGGTCCTCCTGCTAGCTGTCGTCGGCTCTTGGCGGCGACTAGTCTTATATAAGACGTATAAGCTGCGCCTCGTCAAGCGCGATCGGCACATGGCGAGGGGGAGTTTTGCCGACGATCGCGTGCGGACGATCGCGTGCGACGGCGCGTGTCGCGCAGCGGCGGGTCCTTGTCCGCGGACCATGTCTTATATAAGACATGGTCGAACGACCTTTGGGCGCGTGGCGATCTCATGACCATGGCCGCGTTGAAAGCCCGACCTTCGATACCCACGGATACCTTGTCGTGAACGAGACGCTCCTCCTCGTCCTGTGCGTCGGCTGCGCCGGCCTGATCTCGGGATTGACGGGTTTCGCCTTCGCCCTGATCGCGTCCGGGACGCTGCTCTCGATCCGCTCGCCGGTGGAGGCGACGGCGCTGGTTCTGGTCTGCAGCATCCTCTCGCAGACGCTCTCGATCCTGCGTCTGCGGACTTGGCCGCCTCGCGGCACCGCTTTCGCGATGATCCTGCCGGGCCTCGTCGGTGCGCCGATTGGCATCCATCTCCTGCACGGGCTCGACCCGAACATCGTCAAAGTCGCGATCGGAACCTTCCTGGTGCTCTACAGCGGCAGCGTCTCCCTGCTACGGGCCGATTACCGGGTCGGCTTCGGCAATCCCTGGAGCGACGGCGCGGTCGGCTTCCTGGGCGGCGTGCTCGGCGGCATCGCGGGGCTCTCGGGGGCGCTGCCGACCGCCTGGAGCCTCGTGCGCGGCTGGGACCCGCGCACGCAGCGGGCGGTCTACCAGTCCTTCACCCTGGTGATGCAGGTCTGGGCGCTGGCGATCCTGCTCTTTCTCGATCCGATCCCGCCCGAACTGGTCGGCGATCTCGCACTCGCCCTGCCGGTGGTGCTGGTGAGCGTTCTGGCCGGGCTGTCGCTCTTCGCCCGGATCGACCAGCGGCGGTTTCGCACCCTCGTTCTGGCGCTCTTGGCCGCGATCGGCCTCACGACCACGGCGCTCGCCCTACCGGGCCTGCTCCCCGGCTGATCCGGCCCCTCTTCGGATCGAATGGGAGGCCGGATCCGCGAGCCCGCGCGTCGTCGGTCAGGCGGCCGCGTCGAGGAGCGAGCCCCCCGGCCGCACATGGGTGAAGTGGACGGGCTCCATGGAGAGATCGAAGGCCTCTGCGC
>JAGTAM010000205.1 GCA_023422485.1 Pseudomonadota bacterium
CCGTTGCACCCGCCGCGCCCGCGGCCAGGGCTGATCCGTGGCAGGGGACGAGGACAAGGAGAGCAAGACCGAAGCCGCCACCGAGCGGCGTGTCCGCGAAGCGATCGAGAAGGGTGATATCCCGTTCTCGCGCGAGGCGCCGGTCTTCGCCTCGACGCTGGGGCTGCTGATCGCGCTCGCCCTGTTCGCGCGGGGGCAGGCGGCGCAACTCGCGAGCGATTTCGCGCCGATCCTCGACGATCCGCGCGGCTTCTCCCTGGAGACCGGCGGCGACGCGATGCTGCTGCTGAGCCGCGTGGCGATGGCGGCGGGCCGGTTTCTCCTGCCGATCCTGCTGATCCTGGCGGTGTGCAGCCTCGCGGCCTCGCTCCTCCAGAACCTGCCGCGCCTCGTCGTCGATCGGATCACGCCGAAATGGTCACGGGTCTCGCCGATGGCGGGCTTCTCGCGGATCTTCGGAACTTCGGGTCAAGTCGAGTTCCTGAAATCCGTCGTTAAATTCCTTGCGGTCAGTGTCGTCGCCCTTCTGCTCCTCCGCTCGGAGCGGACAAGAGCCGTGAACGCCATGTTCGTCGATCCGAGCCAGTTGCCCGAACTGATCCTGACGGTCTCGATCCGGCTCGTCTCGGCGGTGGCCATCGCCACCATCGTGATCGTCGCGGGCGACCTCGTCTGGGCCCGCCTGCGCTGGCAGCGATCGCTCAGGATGTCGCGCCAGGACATCAAGGACGAGCACAAGCAGACCGAGGGTGACCCCTCCGTCAAGGCGCGCCTGCGCTCGCTCGCCCAGGACCGCGCCCGCAACCGGATGCTCGCCAACGTCGATCGCGCGACCGTGGTGATCGCCAACCCGACCCACTTCGCCGTGGCGCTGCGCTACGAGCCTTCGGAGAACCCGGCGCCCCTGGTGCTCGCCAAGGGCCAGGATCTCATCGCCCTGCGGATCCGCGCGATCGCCGAGGAAAAAGGCATCGCCGTCATCGAGGACAAGCCTCTCGCAAGGTCGCTGTACGATGCTGTGCAGGTCGATCAGACGATTCCGGCAGAATTTTACCGCGCCGTGGCACAGATCCTTTTCTTCCTTTTCGCGAGAGCCCGATGACCCCTCAGGTCCAACGTTTCGCGCCAGGGCCGTCGGCCGTCCCGCACGCCTATGCGGCAGCCGAGCAGATCTTCGCCGAGGCGCTGCGCGATTTCATCGGTGAGCTGTGCCTGCTCGACGGCGGCGTGCTCATCGGTTGGATCCGCGGCGAGCGGCACGGCAACATCGCCGACATCGTCTCGTCCTCCGCCGAGCTGTTCTTCAAGGAATCGGTGCTGACCTACGCGGACGCCGCCGACGTGTGCCTCGATTGGGGCCGCTCGATGCAGGTGGTCCTCGATCTCGAATTCGCCGCCGAGCCGATGACCGTGTTCTTCAAGCTGGTTCTCGACGAGGTGTTCGCGGGCGTCGCGATCCAGCGCATCGTCGCCGAGGATACGGGAGCCTTCTCCCTCGAAAGCTTCGCCCACGCCGTGAGCCAAGCCCGGGTCGGACACGCCTGAGGGCCGCCAATCGCGCGCTCAAACGCGGCGGCCGAGCCGCCGACGAGACGCCCAAGACGGTTCCGGACCGGCGCTCGACCGACAACATTTGTCCATGTATGGAATTATACATTCCGCTCGATTGACCCCCTCGCCGCCGCACTACATGACAGTGTCGGCACTGCGTCTCGAAGCCTCGCGGAGGGCATGGCCATGGCCGCCAAAAGGTGCCCAAAACCTGCCCAGATCGCAGAGCAAGGCCGGGACGATCCGGTGGGATCAGGGGGATGGTCGTCGATGTATTTTCTGGTCGATCCGCGCGACACCGTGAACGCGGGTTACAAGGCCAGCTTCGAGCGCGAGGGGGTCTCCTCGTTCGCGCTCATGCCCGAGGAATTCCTGGGCTGGCTCCAGGCGGCTTCCCGCAGCGACCTCGAAGCGATTCAGGGCTTCCTCCTCGGTGATTTCGAGGAGCGGGCGAAATGCGCGAGTGTGATTCGCAAGCAGTCTCAAGCTCCGATCATCGCACTGGCCGACTTGCGCTCACTGGAGCAGACCGTCGAACTCCTGGAAGCAGGCATCGACGACGTACTGCCCAAGCCCGTCCATGTCCGCGAGATCCTGGCCCGGTCCGAGGCGATCTGGCGCCGGGTCAACGGCGCCGTTCCGCAGCGCGAGGCGGAGGGCGAGAGCGCGAGCGAGGCCAAGGCGTCGGACCGGCTCAAGGTCTTCCACGACGGGCGCGATCCCGAGATCGATGGGGTGCCGCTCTCCCTGCCCCGGCGGGAGCGGCATATCCTCGAATACCTCGTGCGCAACCGGGGGCGCCGGCTCACCAAGACCCAGGTCTTCAATGTGGTCTACGGCGTCTACAGCAACGGCGTCGAGGAGAGCGTGATCGAGGGCCATGTGAGCAAGCTGCGCAGGAAGCTCACCGAGCGGCTCGGCCACGATCCGATCGAGGCCAAGCGCTACATGGGCTACACCTACATCGGCTGAGCCTGCCTACTGGCAGAATGCCTTCGCACCCGGCGTCCAGTTGCCGAAGCCGGAGGCGACCATGTTGGTGATGACCCGGCAGACATAGGTCTTTTGCGCCGGGTTGTTGTTGGGCCCGGCATGGTAGCGGGCGACCGCCAGCGTCCAGCTTCCCTCGCGCTCCTTCAATTCCTTCAAGAAGCGCGTCGCGTATTCGACGTTCTGCGCCGGGTCGATCATCGCCTCGAGCGAGGCGAACTTCGCCCGATGATAGTGGTGGTTGATCTGCATGCAGCCGAGATCGACCAGGCGCACGCCCTCCTGCTGCGCCTGGGTCAGGCGCTGCACGACGTCGGCCGCGTTGGTACCGAAATAGGCCTTGCCCCCGATGTTCATGGCGTAGGGCTGGAGCGAGCCGCGATTGCCGCTCTCCGTCAGCCCGACCGCGTAGAGCATGCCGAGCGGTACGCCGTGCTTCGCGGCCGCCTGCGCCATCTGGCGCTCGCAGACACGGGAGGCGCCGGCCATCGACGGTCGTTTGGAGCTGCCCCTCGCGTCGCCGCCCAGCGCGTCCCTCTGCGCAGAGGCGGCCTCCGCGGCGCCCTCGGCGGCGGTGGAATGCGCGGCCGCCGCGTTTGGGCCGGCGGCGCTACAGATACAGGCTGCCGTGATCGCGCCCGCGAGAATCCGTCTCATGATTCTGCTCCTCGGTGGGCATGGCGGCCTCGTCCGCGCGCGGGGACGGGCGCCGGCCCGATTGATCGGGCGTCGCCGCGCCCGGTTGTCCGTCATGCTGCCCGCCCTGCGATCCGGCGAAGGCGGCGAAGCCCTGGCCGCGCGGTCCGGACTCACCGGCCCCGGCGCCGCCCGCCTGGATCGTCACGGTATCCGCCTCGTAGCCGGCCTTCCGCAGAAGGCCGGAGAGCAGGTCGCCCTCCTTGCGCAGGCGCTCGGCGGTCTCCTCGCGGCTCGTGCGCAGGCTCATCTCCAGCCGCCCGTCCTGCAGGCGCATCCGCACCAGCACCGTGCCCAGATCGGCCGGATGGAGTTGGAGCGTCAGGATTTTCAGAGGTCCGGTCTCGGTCGGGGCCGTCGACGGGCGGGTTTGAGCGACGGAGGCCGCTGCGGGCCATTGGGCGGTGACCGCATCGACGATCTGGCGCAGCGGCGAGCCCGGCACCGAAGCCGACGCGCCCGTTTGCAGGACCGGCTCGGCCGGCATCTCCGGACGCGGCGCCTCGGTTGAAGGACCGCCGCCCGCAGCATCGGTGCCGCCCTCCGCATCGGATTTCGCGCGCGTCATCGACGCAGCAGAACGCTCCGCGGGCGTCTCGAGACGAGCGAGGCCGTCCGGCCGCTGCCGCGCCGGCTCCGGATCGCGGTGGACTTGTTGCGTCGGGCCGGCCTGGGCCACGGCGGCCGGCTCGGGAAGATCGCCTGTGATCTGGGCAGCGGCCTCGTCCGGGCGGGCGCTGCCGGGGACGGCGCGTCCGCGCCCCCCTGGGC
>JAGTAM010000207.1 GCA_023422485.1 Pseudomonadota bacterium
GCTCGGATCCTCCCGAGCCGTCCGCGAAGCCGGATCTCACCAGGAAACCCGGGCCGTCATCAGCGCCTGGAATCGAGCTGTCACGCGTCGTGCCGAAACCGCGGCGGACCACACCCTCCTGTGTGCCGCCGAGGCTGTTGGTCTGGGCGATGCCGCTGACGTTGCGCAGGGCCTCGTCCAGGCTGAGCACCCGCTGGTCGCGCAGCACGGCCTGGGGCACGACGGCGATGTTGGCCGGCGTGTCGAGCAGGGGCCGGTCGGTGCCGGTGCCGAAGCTGCTGCGCCGCGGCTGGTAGCCGATCGCAGCGCTGCCGTCGCCGGTCACGCTGAGTTCCTCGAGGGTATATTCCTCCGGCTTCACGGCCTGGGCCCACGCCGCGCCGTGGAATGCAATTAAGCTCGTCGTCGATAAAACGGCAGTCAAGGCTGCGGCCGAGCGACGATGTTGCACAATAAAGCAGTTTTGACGCATCGGGCCGGCCCTCGTTATGCTGGTCGAGGGTCGTTATTTTCTTGATATTAACCAAAATCAAATGCTAAGTTCTGGAATTGATATAACTCAAACACTACAAAATCAGTTCATGGTCTATCATTCAGTGATGCGTTGACTGTCATATTGGTCATGGCAGGTAAATTCCACTTTCGCTGAACCTGCCGAGTTTTTCCCCTTGGTGCTTCGTCCGACCGGCCATCACAGAAGTCGCGGCTCGGGACAGTAGCCGGTGCCGGTCCTGCGTGCTTCGGTCGATTCCTGCGCGATCGCAGTCGAGGACGCGGCGTTCAGCGCCGCTCAAGCGTCGCGCAGGGGGAGAGGCCGGATCCGCTCCCATCAGGCAGACCCCGCTTCAGGCCGGCACCACCGCCACGTTGTCGATGAGTCGCGTGGCGCCGAGATAGGCCGCCACCAGCACCCGCGCCGCGCGCGCGGCCCGGACCACCGGGGCGAGCGTCTGCGCGTCCCGCACCTCAAGATACTGCACGGGGCCGAAGCCCGCCGCCTCCAGAGCGGTCGTGCCCTCGGCGATCAGCGGAGCGGCCTCGGCACCGCGGGCGAGGCGCTCGGCCATGTCGGCGAGCACCGCGTGCAGGCGCGGCGCGATCACGCGCTCGCGCGGGTCGAGATAGCGGTTGCGAGAGGACAGGGCGAGGCCGTCCGCCTCGCGCAGGGTCGGCACCCCCTCGATGGTGACCGCCAAGTCGAGGTCGCGGACGACCGAGCGGATCACCTGCAATTGCTGAAAATCCTTCTCGCCGAACAGGGCGATGTCCGGCCGCACTTGGTTGATGAGCTTGGTCACCACGGTGGCCACGCCGGAGAAGTGGCCGGGCCGGACGGTGCCGCACAGGCCCTCCGCTGCCGGGCCGGGCTCGATGCGGGTGGAAAAACCCGTCGGGTACATGGTCTCGACGGAGGGGACCCACGCCGCGTCGGCGCCGGCCTGCGCGAGCAGCGCCAAGTCGGTTTCGGTGTCGCGCGGGTATCGCGAAAAATCCTCGTTCGGACCGAACTGGGTCGGGTTCACGAAGATGCTGACGATGGCTCGCCGACCGATCGCCTTGGCGTGCGCCACGAGGGCGAGGTGGCCCGCATGCAGCGCGCCCATGGTCGGCACCAGCACGATCCGGTTGCCGCCCGCGCGCCACGCGTCGACCCGCGCGCGCAAGGGTTCGAGGCGGTCGAAGCGGAGGGTCGTGTCGGACATGGCGCGGCTCGGAGCTGGAAGATCGCGCCGCAGAGGTAAGCGCGGCGGCCGCGGGATGCCAGCGCTCCGGCCCGGTCAGGGGCAGTAGCGCAAGGGCCGGTCGAACGGGTCGTCGTAGCCGAGGCCGGGGCGGAAGCCGTAATAGCTCGGTTTGCCCAGGCCGTATTCCGAACCGACATAGCTCGGATCGCTCGGCGCGTTGGTCGGCACCGGCGCGGCGCGCGGGGCGCAGCCGACGAGACGCCGGGGGAGAGGGCGGGGCGGTCCGTCGATGAGGGCGTCCCCGTCGCCGCGGGGGAAGAAGCGCGGGGCAGGGGAGAAGGCCGGCGATGCGGCGGGAGGGCCGGGCTCGAACACCGGCAGGTCGGCGGCGCGGGCGGGCGCCCCGAGGAGACAGGCAAGGGCGAGGAGGCTGCCGAGCACCCGCTGCCGACCCGCCGTCATCGCTTCATTCTCCCGCCCCGTCGCACGATGCCTCGCAGGTCATGGTGAACGGATCGTTACCGCGCGCGTGGGCGCCCACGTTTCACGCCCGCGGATAGACGATGACCGAGAGATAGGTCATCGGCGTCTTGATGAGTTTGGCCGGGCCGTGCAGGCCGTTCGAGTCGAACATCAGCGCGTCGCCCGGCTCCAGGTGATAGTCCTGGCCCGAATGGTGATAGATCACCTCGCCGGTCAGCATGTAGATGAACTCCGTGCCGATGTGGCGGAAGCTCGTATAGGCCTCGGCCTCGTCCTGCAGGGTGATGAGGTAGGGCTCCACCACGACGTCGCCGCGGATGCCGGCGCCCAGGAGTTCGTAGAGATGCCCGACCTTGGTGCCGCGCCGCTCGATCGGCACGCCCTGGCCGCGCTTCACGTGGCTGCAGTCGCGGGTCTCCTCGAAGGCGGCGAACAGGGCGGTGATCGGCACGTTGAGCGCCGAGGCGATGGCGTTGATCGAGGCCAGCGAGGGCGAGATCGCGCCGTTCTCGATCTTCGAGATCATGCCCGGTGAGATGCCCGCGGCGCTGCCGAGATCGGCCACCGACAGGTCGCGCTCGCGCCGCAGCAGGCGGACCTGATGGCCTAGGGCCTTTTCCAGGGGGCGCTCTTCGACGACGGGCGCGTTCGACGCTGTGCTCAGCATGGATCCCTGGCTGCTCCTTCCGCCGTTGCGGCGCGCAAATCATTATGGCGCAGGAATTCGAGGCCGCCACCGGGTCTGGTTGTTCGGAACAACAAGTCGTTTTCGGCCGCACGCTTGGTTTCAGGCGGCCAAAATCGGCGATCGCGACGCTCAAGTTGCTGTTCCGGCTTGCGTTCGTCCCACTGCCGGCTGCTCTCCCAGACGAGAAAGGGACCGGCGCTGTCGGCGCCGGTCCCTTCATCGAGCCGTCCTCGATCCTAAAAAATCCTAGAACGGAATGTCGTCGTCGAGGTCGTAGTTCGGCTTGCCGGCGCCGCCACGGCCCGAGTAGGGCCGGCGGTCGCCGCCGCTGGAGCGGCCCGAACCGTAATCGTCGCGTCCGCCGCGATCACCGCCTCTGTCGCCACCCCGGTCGCCGCCGCGGCTGATCTGGCCGCCGCCCTCGTCCTCGCCGGCAAAGTCGCCGCCCCCGCCGCCGCGGCCGTCGAGAATCGTCATCTCGCCGCGGAAGCGCTGGAGCACCACCTCGGTGGTGTACTTCTCGACGCCCGACTGGTCGGCCCATTTGCGGGTCTGGAGCTGGCCCTCGATATAGACCTTCGAGCCCTTGCGCAGGCACTGCTCGGCCACGCGGGCGAGGTTCTCGTTGTAGATCACGACCGAGTGCCACTCGGTCTTCTCCTTGCGCTCGCCCGACATCTTGTCCTTCCAGGACTCCGACGTCGCGATGCGCAGGTTGACCACGGGATCACCCGAGGCCAGGCGCCGGGTCTCGGGATCGCGCCCGAGATTGCCGACGAGGATCACCTTGTTGACGCTGCCCGCCATCTCATCTCTCCGTCCGATCGGATCTCACAGGGCCTATGTCCGTATGCCCGCGAAGGGCGCGACTCTTGAGCATGCCGCCCGGCTGGGCAAGCCGTCGGCGAGTCTTGTGCACGCTAACCACTGCGCACCGCACCTCTCGTCAATGTTCTATATCCGTTCTCATTCTCCGACAAGCGGCATCCCGCTCGCCGCAGCGGGGTTTCGGTCATGATACCTTCACGACGAGCTTGCCGAAATTGGCACCCTTCAGCATCCCGGCGAAGGCGGCCGGCGCATTCTCCAGACCCTCGACCACGTCCTCGCGCGCCTTGACCCGGCCGGCGCGCAGCCAGCCGCCGACGTCGCGCAGGAAGTCGTCCTGCATCGAGGCGAAATCCCAGACGATGAAGCCGCGCAGGGTCAGGCGCTTGGTGAGGATGGCGCGCATCAGCACCGGCGAGCGGTCGGGGCCGGGGGGCAGCTCGCTGAGATTGTAGCCGGCGACGAGCCCACAGACCGGGACCCGCGCGAAGTCGTTGAGGAGCGGCAGCACCGCCTCGAACACCGCGCCGCCGACATTCTCGAAATACACATCGATCCCGTCGGGGCAGGCGCGGGCCAGCGCCTCGGGGAAGTCGTCGGCACGGTGATCGACCGCGGCGTCGAAGCCGAGCGTCTCGGTCAGGTAGGCGCATTTCTCCGCGCCACCGGCGATGCCGACGGCCCGCGCGCCCTTGATGCGGGCGATCTGGCCGACGAGGGAACCGACCGGCCCGGCGGCCGCGGCCACGACGACGGTCTCGCCCGGACGCGGGCGGCCGATTTCGAGAAGGCCGGAATAGGCGGTCATGCCCGGCATGCCGAGGATGCCGAGAAACTGGCTCGGCGGCCCGTCCGCGGGGTCGAGGCGGCGCAGGTCCCGCCCGTCCGAGACCGCGAAATCCTGCCAGCCGGAATATGCCAGCACGAGATCGCCCACGGCGAAGGCCGGGTTCTCCGAGGCCACCACCTCGCTGACCGTCTGGCCGACCATGGTCTCGCCGATCTCGACCGGCTTGGCGTAGGATTTCGCCGCGCTCATCCGCCCGCGCATGTAGGGATCGAGGGAGAGCCAACGGGTCCGCAGCAGAACCTCGCCCGGCTTCGGGGCCGGGGTGCGCCCCTCTTCGAGGCGGAAATGTTCGGGTTTCGGCTCGCCGTGCGGGCGCGCGGCCAGCACGATCCGACGGTTGACGAGGGCCATGAAGCGCTCCGGCGTTGTTCGAGACGGAACCGGGCAGATGGGTCGCGCGCTGGTTCCGGCAATGCGCGGCAGCGATGTGCGGAGGTGGGCGATGGCCTGGAAGACGGCGGCTCTGAGCGCGACCCTGATGGTCGGGGCCATGGCGACACCCGATCCCGCCGGAGCGGCGGGGAGCGATCCTCTGGCGGGCTACCGCTGGAAGTCACGGGTGCTGGTGCTGGCCGCGGGCGATGCCGGCGATCGCCGCCTCGCGGCACAGCGGCAGGCGCTCGCCTCGGCGCGAACGGGGGCCTCCGAGCGCGATCTCGTCACGGTCGAGGCGGTGGGCCAGGGGGCGGACGCGGTGGCCCTGCGGCGCCATCTCGGCCTGCCGGGGGATGCCTTCCGGGCGGTCCTCGTCGGCAAGGACGGCGGTGCCAAGCTCACCGCGGAGGAGCCGATCCCGCCGCAACGTCTGTTCTCGACCATCGACGCCATGCCGATGCGGCAGGACGAGGCGAAGCGGCGCTGATCCGGAAATGAAGAGGGGCCGCAAGCGGCCCCTTTCCTCGTCTCATGATCTTGCGATCAGTAGCAGCGCTCGACCAAGACGCGGCGGTAGCCGTAAGGTGTCCACGTCAGGCGCGGAACGGTGTAGCAGCCGGCGCTGTAGTAGGGATCGTAACCGACGGTCGTGTAGCCGTAGGGACCACCCCATCCGCCGTAGCCGTAGGGATAGCCGTAGGCGCCGTAGAGGGTGCCCGCCGCGAGGCCGAGGCCCAGCCCGACCCCGACACCGCCCCAGCCGATGCCGCGCCGGTAACCCCAGCCGCCGTAACCGCCGCGCCAACCGCCGTATCCGCCGCGCCAGCCGCCAAAGCCGGCCCCGCGATAGAAGCCGCCCCGGCCGGCGAACCCGCCCCCGAAA
>JAGTAM010000023.1 GCA_023422485.1 Pseudomonadota bacterium
GTCCGGGTGACGCCCTCGATCTCACCGGATGAGTCCGGCGACAGCCTTCTTAGTTGAAGGTGTCGATCTCGGCGGACTCGTAGGAGGTGACTTCCATGCCGACGCAGATCTCGGCAACGACGGGGGCGGACCACTTCATGACGTTTCTCCTGCTGGACGAATGGATGAAAACCGAACCGGATCGTCTCCGGCGACGCCTTCTTAGTTGAAGGTGTCGATCTCGGCGGACTCGTAGGAGGTGACTTCCATGCCGACGCAGATCTCGGCAACGACGGGGGCAGACCACTTCATGGCGTGTCTCCTGATGACGATTTGAATACGAAGGTCGGTCCCATGACCGTCCCACCTCGAACTGAGGTGGTGGCCGTTCGTTCACCGAGCCCCTCGTGTTCGACGCCCTTGATATAGACAATCCGTTGGGCGCAATTCAAGCGGACCCTACACTTATATTTCTCATAGAGTGCTCTCAGGAACGCCCAAGCCGGTATCCGAGAGAGGTCGTCGCCCGTCGAAGGCGCGGAAAAGTGCCGGGATTATCAACGATCTGGTGCCGGTCACCGTGATCCACAAGCCGGAGTGGCGGGATCATGCACAGTGGTCCTTGCCACTTTCTCCCGTCTCTTTTTGTCGGAAATCCGGTGCCTTGCGCCCCCGCCGGCCCGGATCGGACTCTGCCGGCCGGCATGGGCCGACGCGTCCGCTCTTGTGATGCGGGGGGCGATGCGGCAAAGCGGGGCCCTCGCGCGCACAAGACCTCAAGAGCCCCGAAATGCACGACATCCGCGCCATCCGCGAGAATCCGGAGGCCTTCGACCGCGACTTGGAGCGCCGCGGCCTCTCGCCCCTGAGCGCCGAGCTGATCGCCCTCGACGATGCGCGGAAAGCGGCTGTCTCGGCGGCGCAGGCGGCCCAGGAGCGGCGCAACGCGCTGTCCAAGGAGATCGGCGCCGCCAAGAAGGCGAAGGACGAGGCTCGCGCCGGCGAATTGATGGCCGAGGTCGCCCGCCTGAAGGAGGAAGCACCGGCTCTGGAGGCGGCGCAGGGAGAGGCGGAAAAGGTCCTCGACGCGCGCCTCGCCGCGATTCCGAACCGGCCGAAGGCGGACGTGCCCCCCGGCGCCGACGAACACGGCAACGTCGAGTACCGCCGCTTCGATTCTGCCCGCGAGCGCCTCGCGCAGGGCCGCCAGCACTTCGAACTCGGCGAGGCCACCGGCCTGATGGATTTCGAGGCGGCCGCGAAACTCTCCGGCTCGCGTTTCGTGGTGCTCAAAGGGCACCTCGCCCGGCTGGCGCGGGCGCTCGGCCAGTTCATGCTCGACCTGCACACGAGCGCGCATGGCTACACCGAGGTGGTGCCGCCGGTCCTCGTGCGCGACGAGGCGATGTTCGGCACCGCGCAATTGCCGAAATTCCGCGACGACCAGTTCGCGGCGGGTGACGGCTTCTGGCTGATCCCCACGGCCGAGGTCCCGCTCACCAACCTCGTGCGCGAAAGCATCCTGGCCGAGGACGAGCTGCCCCTGCGCTACACCGCGCTCACCCCCTGCTTCCGCGCCGAGGCCGGGGCGGCGGGGCGCGACACCCGCGGCATGCTGCGTCAGCACCAGTTCAACAAGGTCGAGCTGGTCTCGATCACCGCGCCTGAGAAGTCGGAGGAGGAGCACGAGCGGATGCTCGCCTGCGCCGAGGCCGTGCTGAAGAAGCTCGATCTCAGCTACCGGGTGATGACGCTCTGCACCGGCGACATGGGCTTTGCGAGCCAGAAGACGTACGACATCGAGGTCTGGGTGCCGGGCCAGCAGACCTACCGGGAAATCTCGTCCTGCTCGGTCTGCGGCGAGTTCCAGGCCCGGTGGATGAATGCGCGCTACCGGGCCAAGGAGGGCAGGGCGGTCAATTTCGTCCACACGCTCAACGGCTCCGGCGTCGCGGTCGGCCGCGCGCTGATCGCCGTGATGGAGAACTACCAGAACCCCGACGGCAGCGTCACGATCCCGTCGGCGCTCCAGCCCTACATGGGCGGCCTGAACCGGATCGAGGGACCGAACACCTGATGCGCATCCTGGTCACCAACGACGACGGCATCCACGCGCCGGGCCTGGAGACGCTGGAGGGGATCGCCCGCGAACTCAGCGACGACGTCTGGGTGGTCGCGCCCGAATACGACCAGTCGGGCGTCTCGCACTCGCTCTCGCTCAACGATCCCTTGCGGCTGCGGCAGGTTTCGGACAAGCGCTTCGCGGTGAAGGGCACGCCCTCCGACTGCGTGATCATGGGGGTGTCGCACATCCTCAAGGATCACCGGCCGGATCTGGTGCTGTCGGGGGTCAACCGCGGCCAGAACGTGGCCGAGGACGTGACCTATTCCGGCACCATCGCCGGCGCCATGGAGGGCACCATCCTCGGCATCCGCGCGATCGCGCTGAGCCAAGCCTACGGCGCAGGCGGACGGGCCAACCTGAAATGGTCCTGCGCCGCCGCGCACGGGGCGGGGGTGATCCGCAAGATCCTGGAGATCGGGATCGAGCCCGGCATCCTCGTCAACGTCAACTTTCCGGATTGCGAGCCGGGCGAGGTCAAGGGCGTGGCGGTCTCGGCACAGGGCCAGCGCAACCAAGCACTCCTGCAGATCGACGCCCGCCACGACGGGCGCGGCAACCCCTATTTCTGGCTCGCCTTCGCCAAGGCGCGGTTCGAGCCGGGCAACGGCACCGACCTCAAGGCGATCGCCGAGAACCGCATCTCGGTGACACCGCTGCGGCTCGACCTAACCGACGAGCCGGAACTGACCCGCTTCGCCGCGGCGTTCCGGACGTGAGCGGCGGCGGTCGATCCGGCGGCGGTCTGGAGCCCCATGCCCCCTGAGGCCGACGGTCCCGAGGCACTGGCGGAGGCGACCGGCAATGCCGCCTTCGTGCTGGCCCTGCGCGAACGGGGCGTGCGCGACACCACCGTGCTGCGGGCGATGGAGCGGGTGCCGCGGGAGCGCTTCGTGCCGCCGGCCCTGCGCGCCCATGCCCGGCGGGACATCGCCCTGCCGCTCGCCTGCGGCCAGACCATGACCGCGCCGAGCGTGGTCGCCGCCCTGCTCGGCGCCCTCGACGTCGCCCCCGGCGCCCGGGTGCTGGAGGTCGGGACGGGGACCGGCTACGTCACCGCCCTGCTGGTGCAACTCGGCGCGGCCCATGTGCGCAGCCTGGAGCGCTACGACGGGCTCGCCCGCGCCGCGCGGACGCATCTCGGGGGCGACTTCGACGTGGCCGCCGTCGAGAGCGCCGACGGGCTCGCACCGGAGGTGGTGCGGGGCGGGAGCTACGACCGCATCCTCCTCAACGGCAGCCTCGCCGCGCTGCCGCCGCACCTTCCCGCCGCGCTCAAATCCGGCGGGCGGCTGGTGGCGGGGTTCTGGACCGGGCGGGGGAGCCGGCTCGTGACCCTGACCCGCGACGGCGCGGCGGCGTTCGCGCGGGCGGAAGGGCCGGCCCTGCGCCTTGGCCCCCTCACACCGGGGCGGGCGCTCGCGCCGTAATGAATCGGAGCGAGGATCGCGTCGGCGCGGTGGGCTGCACGCGTCGAAGTTGGGATCGGCTCCGTCGCCAGAATTCCTCAACCTTTACGGATCAGGCACGAAATCGATCCGTGTGCCGATCTCGGGAACGGTTGCTTAACCTGAATCCCGTTTGAATAGCGCATCACGTTGCGTCAGTGTTCAAACGGGTGCGTCGATGCGGGTTCGGGGGAAAGTTCTGGGCTTGAGGACGCTATCGCGCTTCGCCCTTATCGGAATGATCGGCGGTGGGACCGCCGCCTGCTCGTCGGATGCCTCGCGCCTCGGCGATCCCTTCACCAACCCCTTCGCCTCGCTGACGGGCGAGCCCTCGGCCACTGGCAGCCTGCCGGCAGAGGGTGCCGATGGCGAGATGGCGACCGCTCCGGCGATCCGGACGCCGCGCATCCAGTCCCAGGCGCTGCCCGCCCCCGGCCCGGCGCTGTCGCCGCGCCCCGGCGCGATCAGCTCCGCCCCGGTCAAGACCGCGACCCGCGTG
The DNA here is from genome assembly GCA_023422485.1 of Pseudomonadota bacterium. Taxonomy (GTDB): domain Bacteria; phylum Pseudomonadota; class Alphaproteobacteria; order Rhizobiales; family Beijerinckiaceae; genus Methylobacterium. The sequence goes on from JAGTAM010000023.1 coordinate 4,049, forward strand.
GCGACGGCCGAGCCGATCTCGGGCGGGATGGCGAGCAGCGTCTCCGGCC
>JAGTAM010000394.1 GCA_023422485.1 Pseudomonadota bacterium
CCGGTATGCTCGCTCCGGCCGCCGAGCACGAGCCCGGCTCCGACCTGCTGCTGCCGCTGGCGCTCGAGTCCCTGCGCCGCTGGCCCGCCTTCCGCGATGCGCTCCAGGCGGCCTCCGGCCGGGGGATCGACTATCGCGAGGACGGCACGCTCGTCATCGCCATCGGCCGCGACGAGGTGGAGCGGCTGCGCTTCCGCCACGACCTGCAGCGGCGCTCGGGCGTCGCCGCGGAGTGGCTCTCCGGTCCGGAGGTGCGCGCCCGCGAGCCGCTGCTGCGCCCCAACGTCACCGCCGGCATCCTCTGTCCGCTCGACGCGCAGGTCGATCCCCGCCTGGTGATGGAAGCATTGCTCGGCGCCTGCGAGGCGGCCGGTGTCACGATCGTCGAGGACGTCGCGGTGGAGGGGCTGGAGCGCCAGGGCGGCCGCGTCACCGGCCTGCGTGCCTCGGGCCGCGTCCTCGCCGCCGAGACGGTGGTCCTGGCCGCCGGCGCCTGGAGCGGGGAGGCGGGCCTGATGCCCGACGACCTCGCGCTTCCGGTGCGCCCGCTCAAGGGGCAGTCGCTGGCGCTGCGCACCACCCGGCGCACCGGCACCCTCTCCCGCATGGTCTGGACCGACGCCGTGCACATGGCACCGAAGGGCGACGGCCACCTCATCGTCGGCGCGACGGTCGAGGATTGCGGCTTCAACAGCGGCGTCACCGCGGGTGGCCTGTTCGCCCTGCTCGAAGGGGCGCGGCGGGTTCTGCCCGGCATCGAGGAGATGGAGGTCGACGCGGTTTGGAGCGGCTTCCGCCCGACCTCGGACGACGACGCCCCGATCATCGAGGAGGCCGCACCCGGCCTCGTCGTCGCCCCCGGCCATCACCGCAACGGCTACCTGCTGGCGCCCGCCACCGCCGACGCGGTCGCGACACTCGTCGGCGAGGGCGCGCTGCCGGACTTTGCCCGCGGCTTCGGCCGCGCGCGCTTCGCGTCACACGAGAACCGGGGGAGGGCCGTGGCATGAGGCTGACCGTCAACGGAGAGCCTTGCGAGCGCGAGGCGGCCGACCTTGCCGCCCTGTTCGCGGCAGAGGCCGAGGAGCGGGGCATCGAGAGTCCCGAGGGCATCGCCATCGCCGTCAACGGCCGCGTCGTGCGGAAATCCGCCTGGGGCCAGACGGCCGTCAACGAGGGCGACCGCATCGAGATCGTCCGCGCCATGCAGGGAGGCTGAGCGCATGAACCATCACGACACCACCCTCGCCCAGACCACCGCGACCGGGGCCGACGGGGACGACGCGCTGGAGATCGCCGGCGTCCGGCTCGCCTCGCGGCTGTTCATCGGCACGGCGGGCTATCCGAGCCAGGAGATCATGGCGCAGTCCGTGCGCGCTTCCGGCGCCGAGGTCGTCACCGCCTCGATCCGCCGGGTCTCGCTCCAGGGCCACGGCTCGGACACCTTCCAGAAGCTGAAGGGCGCCCGCTTCCTGCCCAACACCGCCGGCTGCGAGACCGCCCGCGATGCGATCATGACCGCCGAACTCGCCCGCGAGGCGCTCGGGACCGACTGGATCAAGGTCGAGGTGATCGGCGATCGCGAGACGCTTTACCCGGACGTGACCGAGTTGCTCGAAGCGTGCCGCCACCTCGTCGATGACGGTTTCACGGTGCTGCCCTACTGCAACGACGATCCGGTGATCTGCGAGCGGCTGGCCGATCTCGGCTGCGCCGCGGTGATGCCGATGGGTTCGCTGATCGGCTCCGGCATGGGCATCGCCAACCCGGCCAATATCGAGCTGATCTGCCGCCGGGCGAAGGTGCCGGTGATCGTCGATGCCGGCATCGGCACCGCCTCGGACGCAGTGATCGCCATGGAGCTCGGGGCGGCGGCCTGCCTCATCAACACCGCGGTCGCCAAGGCGGACGATCCCGTGCGGATGGCGGGCGCCATGCGCCATGCGGTCGAGGCGGGGCGCCTCGCCCATCTCGCCGGGCGCATTCCGCGCCGCGGCCGGGCCGAGCCCTCGAGCCCGCAGCTCGGCCTCGTCGGGTCGTGAGGGCGGGTGAGGCTTTCGCCGCTTCTCGTCGTCACCGACCGGCACGGTGCCGACCGACCGCTGTCTGAGACCGTCCGCGCGGCGGTCGCGGGCGGCGCCCGCTTCGTCTGGTTGCGCGACCGCGATCTCGGCCGCGATGCGCGGCGGGACCTCGCCCGCGACCTTCTCGCGATCCTTGCGCCGGTCTGTGGCCGTCTCGTTGTCGGCGGCGATGCGGATCTGGCGGCCGAGGTCGGCGCGCAAGGCGTGCATCTGCCGGGCTCCGCCGGGATCGACGGCATCCGGGCAGCGCGGCAAACGCTCGGCGCCGCGGCGCTGATCGGCTTCTCGGCCCATTCGCTCGCGGAGATTGCGTCGGCCGAGGCGGCGGGGGCCGACTACGCCACGCTCAGCCCGATCTTCCCGACCGCGAGCAAGCCCGGCTACGGTCCCGCCCTCGGCCTCGATGCCCTGCGCGCCGCGGCAGACCACCGCCTTCCGGTCTTTGCCCTCGGCGGGATCGACGTCGACAATGCCCGCGCGTGCCGCAAGGCCGGGGCTGCGGGCGTCGCGGTGATGGGCGGCGTAATGCGCGGACCCGATCCGTGGAGCGCGGCGGCGCGGTTCCTCGCCAGCCTCGCCTGAGGGCGGTGCGTCACGGCTCACCGTCTGCGCTGGATACCGGTCCTGCAGCGATCACCCCTGGCGCTGTGGCGCGAGGCGTATAGAAGCGCTGACAGAACCCTCTCCCAGCAAGGCGCCCCTCGGGGGCTGCGAGCCGACCCGCATGATCAACTCTCCCCTCATGACCGTCATGGTCGATGCCGTGCGCAAGGCCGCCCGTGGGCTCAAGCGCGACTTCGGCGAGATCGAGAACCTTCAGGTCTCCCGCAAGGGCCCCGGCAACTTCGTCTCGGCCGCCGACAAGAAGGCGGAGGAGGTGTTGCGCGATGCTCTGATGAAGGCGCGGCCCGGCTACGGCCTCATCATGGAGGAGAGCGGCAACAT
>JAGTAM010000399.1 GCA_023422485.1 Pseudomonadota bacterium
GTCTGCTGATCCCCAACCCGCGCGACCTCGACGGCTTCGTGAAGACGCTGAGCCGCACCCGCTTCACCAACTTCGCCGGGGTGAACACGCTGTTCAACGCGCTGAACAACCACCCCAAGATCGGCACGGTCGATTTCTCGAAGGTGGAGTACGTGGTCGGCGGCGGCATGGCGGTGCAGTCGGCGGTGGCCGCCCGCTGGAAGGCGATCACCGGCCAGACCATCCTCGAAGGCTACGGCCTGTCCGAGACCTCGCCGGTGGTGAGCGTCAACCCGCTCGGGCTTGCCGAGTGGACCGGGACGATCGGCTATCCGCTTCCCTCCACCGAGGTGACGATCCGCGCCGAGGACGGCACGGTGCTGCCCTTCGGCGTGCCGGGTGAACTCTGCGTGCGCGGGCCCCAGGTGATGGCTGGCTACTGGAACCGCCCGGAGGAGACGCGGGCGTCGATGACCGCCGACGGCTTCTTCCGCACCGGCGACGTGGCGGTGATGACGCCCGACGGCCAGATCCGCATCGTCGACCGGATGAAGGACATGATCCTCGTCTCCGGCTTCAACGTCTATCCGAACGAGGTCGAGGACGTGCTCGCCACCCATCCGGCGGTGGTCGAGTGCGCGGTCGTCGGCGCGCCCTGCGGCGACAGCGGCGAGATGGTCGTCGCCCACGTGGTCCTGCGCGACCCCTCGGTGGAGCCGGACGCGCTCCGGGCCCATGCCCGCGCCAGCCTCACCGGCTACAAGGTGCCGCGCCGGATCGTGATCCAGGACAGCCTGCCGAAGACCAATGTCGGCAAGGTGCTGCGCCGGGCGCTGCGGGAGGAGGCGGCGGGCTGAACGGTCAGGGCCGACCGCAGGCACCGACGATGCGATCGACCCTCAGCACCGGGCGGTCGTCCGCGCCGGGGATCAGGCGCCCGACGAGGGCGAGGCAGCGCCGCTCATCCCACGCCTCCGCGATCGCCGCCCGGTCGGCCGCCGCACCGATCATCGGCGGTGGCGGTGTGCGCCCGTCGCGGTCGGCATAGAGCAGGTTCTGCCGGTCGGCCTGGCCCCACGGGCCTGGCACGAACAGGCCTCGGCCGGGGCAGGGCAGGCGCAGGCAGCGGATGCCGGTCTCGCCGATATGCAGCAGCCCGGCCTCCGCCCGCGGGCCGTTGGCGACGAGGGGCGGGGGCGCGTCCTGCGCCTGCGCGGCGGCAAGACCGGTCGCGAGGAGGCCAGCGGCCAAGACGCACCCGGCGGTTCGCCGAAGCTCAACGATTCGCCAGGCCATTGCGCCGACGCGTCTCTCGGATCTCGTCCTTGCCCGCGAGCATCTTGTCGCGCAGCGCCCGCAATCCCTGGCGGACCTCCTCCCACTCCTTCGGGAACGCCGCCTTGGCGGTGAGGCGGTTGTCGTGCGCCGCATCCCAGGCGAGCGCCGCGTCGATTTGTGCGACCGCCGCATCGACATCGCCGAAGGCGTAGGCGTTGACCGGCCGCCCGACGCTCTCTGACAGGGCAGAGAACAGCACCCGGTCGTTCGCGCCCGCCGGCGGCTTGGTCGCGGCGAGGAGGAACCGGTAGCGGATCTGACCGACATAGAACCACATCACCGCCTCGTCCGCCCGGTCCGGCTGGCCGAGAAGCTGAGCCGCGACGCGGTAGAGTTCGGCCGGGTGCAGCGCCTCGGCCCGTGCAAGGCTCTGATCGGGCGGCGGGACCGCGGCTTGTCCGGACGGGGATGCCATCGCCGTCCCGCCGAGGGTCAGCATCGCCGCGGCGAGCATCGGTCGCAGGCGAGGTCGGCCGGGCAGGTGGACGGACATCCTCGGTCCCTTCTCGTCGGGGTGCGGATGCGAGCCTAACCGCAGGGTGCCCGGCCGCAAAGCCGTGCCGTCCCGCGCCGATGCCTCGGCTTCAGGCAGCCCCTCAGCCAAAGAGGCCAACGCTCTGCAAAATCACAACATCCTTCCCTGACGGCGAAGATGACCTGCCCTTTGCGGACAGCGTTCGAAGAGCGGTCAAGAGCAGGAAACTGCATGATGCGGCCCGTCATGCCTGGCCTATTGTGCAGTGCGGAACCGGGCCCGGCAGCGATCATTGCCCCTGCGACGAGGAGGTGATCGATGGCGCAAGCCCATGCAGTCTTCGACGAACTCATCGGCTGGATCGTCCAGCTCCCCTGGTGGGTCGCGAGCCCGATCCTGATCGCCGGCTGCTGCGCGCTGGTGCTGCCCCTGCACGGGGTCGCCTATCGCTTCGCGCAGAGGGCGGTGAGCGGCAAAAGCCTGTTCTGGCGCTCGCTCGTCTCGCGCACCCGCGGCCCGAGCCGGCTCGCCCTGCTGGTCGTGGCCCTGGCGCTCGCGGTCTCGACCGCGCCCCTGACCTGGCAGATCCGGCTTGTCCTCAATCAGGTGCTGCTCGTCGCCTTCGTGACGCTGGCGGGCTGGACCTGCGCCACGGCGATCCACATCGCCACCGTGATCTACCTGCGCCGGTTCAAGCTCGACGCGGAAGACAACCTGCTCGCGCGAAAACACTTCACCCAGATACGAATCCTGGAGCGGGCGGCGCTGACCATGGTGGCCCTCGTCACCGCGGCCATCGTGCTGATGACCTTCGAGCCGGTGCGGCAATACGGGGTGAGCCTGCTCGCCTCGGCGGGCGCCGCCGGGCTGATCCTCGGGCTGGCGATGCAGCCGGTGCTCTCCAACCTCGTGGCGGGCATCCAGATCGCCATCACCCAGCCGATCCGGATCGAGGACGCGATCATCGTCGAGAACGAGTGGGGCTGGGTCGAGGAGATCACCGCGACCTACGTCGTCGTGCGCCTATGGGACTGGCGCCGCCTCGTGCTGCCGCTGACCTACTTCATCCAGAAGCCGTTCCAGAACTGGACCCGCGAGGGCGCGTCCCTGATCGGTTCGGTGTTCCTCTACGTCGATCACCGGGCGCCGATCGAGGCGATGCGCAGGGAGTTGCGGCGGATCGCGGGGGCGTCTCCGCTGTGGGACGGCCAAGTGGTCAACCTTCAGGTCTCGGATGCGCGCGAGGGCGTGATCGAGTTGCGGATGCTGGTGAGCGCGCCCAACGCGCCTCAGACCTGGGACCTGCGCTGCGAGGTGCGCGAGAAGATGATCGGCTTCCTGCAGAAGGAGTACCCTTCCGCCCTGCCGCGCCAGCGGGCGGAATGGGTCAACCCCGATCCGCCCTATCCCGGCGGCCGGGTCACGCCCGAGGCCGGCAACGGGCCCGGCCTCCGCGGCGAGCGCCCGGTCCGGAGCGATCCCCGCGCGGCGGCGGCCTGAAGCGACAGGCGTTCCGGAAACGGAACTGAAAACGACGAGGGCCCGGTGCGGTCGATCCGCCCCGGGCCCTTCTTCATGGCCGTGAGCGCGCGCCTCAGCAGCTTGCGTGCCCGCACTGGCGGATGTCGCTGATGGTCTTGCGCATCGGCTCGACGCCGACCGCGCCGGGCAGGATCTCGTCGCCGATGACGAAGGCGGGGGTGCCCGACAGGCTGAGCTTGTCGCCCAGACCGACATTCTCGGTCAGCGCGGCCTTCACCTCCGGCCCCTGCGCGTCCCGCTTCAGGCGCTCGATATCCGCGCCGAACTCACGCGCCACCGCGATCGCCCGCTCGCCGTTGATGCGGCCCTTCGTCTCGAGCAGCTTGGCGTGGTAGTCGAACATCTTCTCCGGCTTGAGCTGCAGCTTGGCCGCGAGCGCGATCCGGCTTGCCTCCAGCGACTCGGCGCCGAGCACGGGGAAGTCCTTGAGCACCACCCGCAGCTTCGGATCGGACTTGATCAGGGTCTGCACGTCGGTGAACGCCTTGCGGCAATAGCCGCAATTGTAGTCGAAGAACTCGACCACGGTGACGTCGCCGTTCGGGTTGCCGGCGACGACGCCGTGGGGCGAGTTGATCAGCGCCTCGCGCGATTCCTTCAGCGCGGCGGCCTGGGCGAGCTTCTGCGTCTCCTGGGCGCGGCGCTCGCCCTCGGCGATCGCCTCCTGGAGCACGTCGGGATTCTTGACGAGGTAGTCCTTGACGATCCCCTCGATCGCCTTGCGCTGGGCGTCGGTGAAGGGGACGGCCTCCTCCGCGCGGGCGCCCACGGCCGCGCCGAGCGATAGGCCGCCGGCGAGGGCGAGGACGGAAACGGAGCGGAACAGCGTCATCGATACCTCGTAATACGTGTCGGGACGAAGGCCCGGCGGGAACATCGACGGAGCGTTCAACCGGCCCTGCGCGACGAGACTATGGCACAGCGCGACCACCGCGCCGATGCCAATCTAACTTCCACGGGGGCCGCCGCCCGGAAAAGCCTTCGTCCGGTCCTGCTCCAGGGCTGCGGCAATTTCACGGCGCCGGCCGCTCGCCCAGAAGTTTCAGCAAAGCCGGCGCTACATTATCGATTCGCTAAATGATGCACTTCAAGTTCTCAGGCGGCCGCAATGCCGCCGGAGCGGGCAAAACGGGGGGAGCACAGCGTGATCGTCGTGGTGAGCGATCGTCCGGATCGTAGCCAGCCGCTGGTCGATGCCGTGCGCGCCGTTGCCGAGTGCCGGGTCGTCGGCACGGAGGAGACCTGGGACCGGATCGGCTCGCTCCGCGGCGTGATCGCCGACATCACCCTGAGCCGTCCCGAAGCCAAGCGCTGCCTGCGCCTGCTCACGAACCGATCGGCACGGGCACGCACGCCACTCATCTGCCTGACGCGCGGCGGCGGACAGAGCGGCTTCACCGAGGCGCGCAATCTCGGCGCCACGCTCTGCCTGTCGGCTCTGGCCGAGCCGCGCATGGTCGTGGGCTCGCTGGTGCGCGAGGTCTGGCCCGACAAATCGGTGGCCGATCTCGTCGTCACCCGCGAGACGCAGCGGGCCGGCACGCTGATGACCAACCTGTTCGCCTCTGCCCAGACCGGCGCCGTCGACATGTCGAACGTGGAGCAGGGGGTCGCCCCGGTGCTCGACGCCATCCACGAGGGGGGCCTGTCGCGCTGGCTCGACGAGGTCTGGGCGCACGACGACGTGACCTTCCAGCACTGCCTGCTGGTCTCCGGCGTCGTCGCCGCCTTCGCCCAGAGCCTCGGCCTCTCCGCCGCGGACAGGCAACTCATGACCCGGGCCGCCCTGGTGCACGACGTGGGCAAGTCGCGCATTCCCCATGCCATCCTCAACAAGCCCGGCCGGCTCGACGACGACGAGCGCGCGGTGATGCAGACCCACGCGCCGATCGGCCATGAGATCCTCAATACGTCGGGCGGCTGCGATGCGGTGACGCTCGCGGTGACCCGCTATCACCACGAGATGCTCGACGGGTCGGGCTATCCGGACAAGCTGTGCGCCGGCGAGATCGGCGATCCGGTCCGGCTGCTGACGATCTGCGACATCTACGCCGCCCTGATCGAGCGGCGTCCCTACAAGGCGCCGATGTCGAGCCACGACGCGCTCTCCATCCTGGCGGGCATGGAAGGGAAGCTGGAGGGCGGGCTGGTGCAGGCGTTCGGCCGGGCGGTCCGGGATACCCCCTGAGGCGCCCCTGCGGCACCGGCGTGCTCACGCGGCCTGGCCGACCGCGATAATCCGCTTCGCCCTGGGGCGAGGCAGACATCGTCACCGGCCGGGCGCAGCCCGACGGGCCGGG
>JAGTAM010000418.1 GCA_023422485.1 Pseudomonadota bacterium
GGGCCGCTCCGACGGCGGTCGCCGGTGCGGCGGTGGCTGGTGCCTCCTCGGGGAAGGGTGAGAAGGTGTTGGCCACGGCGATGACGAGACGATCGACCGTATCCGCCAGCGTCCGGTCGTAGCCGAGGGTGAAGCCGCGGATGCCCGCCGGACCTTCGGCGTAGCGAATGTAGGAGCGTCCGCCCGCCGTCTCGGCGGTGATGACGATGAAATCCGGCTTCTTCAGCTTATAGGTGACCTTGCGGCCCGGCATCGCGGCGGTCGCCCGCTCGAACAGGGCGTCGAGGCTGGTCTCCCCCTGCGGGAACGACTTGGTGTCGAGGGTCACCCGCCCGTCGACGTTCTGCCAGCGGCTCCCGCCGGGGATCGCGCTTTTTTTCGGCAGCAGCGCTTCCGGCACGCCGATCACCACGCCGCTCGCCGGATCGGGCTGAACCCTGAAGCGCGCGGCTCGGCGCGCCGCCTCGGCCTCCCGCTTGAGCGCGACCCGCTCCGGCGGCGTGAGCAGGCCGGTCGGCGCGGCGCCGATGCGGGTCTGGTAGGTTCGGATGCCCTCGAAGCTGCGCTTGCCGAAGGCGCCGGTCGTCACGCCGTTATAGTCGCCGGTCCAGACCATGGCATCCTGCAGGCCTTGCCGCTCCGCCTCGGGCAGGGCCTCGAAGGCCGCTCGTGCCGCCTCGAAGGCAGGATCGGGTGCGGGCGGGACCGGGGCGGCGGGTTTCGGCCGCGGCAGAGCAGGCGGGCTCGGCACCTGGGCGAGCGCCCCCGTCGCGAGTCCGACGGCGAGAAGGGCCGTCAGGCCGGTGCGAAAAGCGTTCATCCGTCCTGTCGCCCACCGTTCGATTCGAAGTGCCGGTGATGATGCCAGCGGGGATGGGCCGCCCACAAGTCGCGGTGGGTCGGCCGGTGACCGGACGTTTCATGAAGTAGTCCGAACCATCCCTCTCCTCTCATGCAGCGCAAGCGTTGCGGCCGGCGCGACAAGTGGTAGCTTGCCGGCCGCGGACGCCCCTGCTTCGGGCGCCGGTCGGAGGAGACGAGCGCATGTCCCAAGGCAAGAGTCTCGGGCGCCTCGGCGTGGCCTTGATCGGTGCGACACTGCTCGGTTTGCCCGCCCTGGCCCAAGGTCCCACCCTGGCCCAAGGTCCCGCACAAGCCCCGCTCCCGAGATCGGCAACCGCCCCCGTCGCGAAAACCTTCGTGCGCGAGAATCTGGCGAGCGCGGGCGTCCGGCTCGAGACGGCCCTCAGGAGCGAGGCTCCTCCCGGCGCGAAGACGGCCGCGCAATGGCGCCGCGAGGCGGAGGTCGCCGCGCGCAGCGAGGGCGCCGAGCCGGATGCCGAGCTGAACGCCTACGCCGCCGCCGTCGCGGCCGACCCGAACGATGGTCGCAACTGGCTCGACTACGCCCGCGCCGCCATCGCGGCCGGCAACGACGAGGAGCGCGCCGACTACTCCGCCCGGTTCAAGCTGAAGGGCCGCGCGAGCGCCGCCGCCTACCAGGGTTATCTCCGCGCCAGGAACCCGGCGGACGAGGCGCGGGCGCTGGCCCGGCTCGGCGAGATCCAGGCGGCCCAGTCCGAGTGGCGGCCGGCGCTCGAAGCCTACCGGGCGAGCCTCGCGATCCGGGACGACGCGCAGACCCGCACGGCCTACGAGAGCTTGCGCGCCGAGCACGGCTTCCGCATCCTCGACTACAAGGTCGATTCGGACGCCGCCGCGCCGCGGGTCTGCTTCACCTTCTCCGAAAGCCTCGTCCCGAAGACCGATTACGCGCCCTACCTCGCCGTCTCGGGCGCGGCCAACGCCGCCGTCACGGCGGAGGGCTCCCAGGTCTGCATCGACGGGCTCAAGCATTCCGAGCGCTACGCCTTCGTGGTGCGCCAGGGCCTGCCCTCCTCGGTCGGCGAAAACCTGCTGAAATCGGCCGATTACGAAGTCTACGTCCGCGCCCGCTCGCCCCAGGTGCGCTTCACCGGCCGCAACTACGTCCTGCCGCGCACCGGACAGGCCGGCGTGCCGCTGGTCTCGGTCAACGCGAACCCGCTCGACGTCGCGGTGCTGCGCATCGGCGACCGCGGCCTTCTGCCCGCCCTGCGCTCGGAAGAGTTCCTGAGCCAGCTCAGCGGCTCGACGGCCAAGGGAATCGCCGACCAGAAGGGCCAGCGCGTCTGGAAGGGCACCCTCGACACGGCCAAGGCCGAGACCAACCGCGAGGCGGTGACCGCCTTCCCCGTGCTCCAGGCGGTCGGCAAGCTGGAGCCTGGCCTCTACCTGATGCTGGCCAAACCCACGGGCACCACGGATTCATCGGAGGACGAGTACGGCGGCTACGAGGCGCAGGCGACGCAGTGGTTCGTGGTCTCCGACCTTGGCCTCACCGCCTTCAAGGGCCGCGACGGCGTCCACGTCTTCGCTCGCTCGCTCGCCAGCGCCAAGACGGTCTCCGGCGCCGAGATCCGGCTGATCGCCCGCAACAACGACGTGCTGGCGACCGCCAAGACCGACGGCCAGGGCCACGCCGCCTTCGCGAGCGGCCTCGCCCGCGGCGAGGGCGGGCTGGCGCCGGGCCTCGTCGTGGCGCAGCTCGGCGACGATTACGGTTTCCTCGATCTGGCGCTCGGCGCCTTCGATCTCTCCGACCGCGGGGTGAAGGG
>JAGTAM010000419.1 GCA_023422485.1 Pseudomonadota bacterium
GGGTTCGGCACCATGATCTGGCGGTCGAAGCGGCCGGGACGCAGCAGCGCCGGGTCGAGCACGTCGGGGCGGTTGGTCGCCGCGATGATGATGACGCCCTCGTTGGCCTCGAAGCCGTCCATCTCCACGAGGAGCTGGTTCAGCGTCTGCTCGCGCTCGTCGTTGCCGCCGCCGAGGCCGGCGCCGCGGTGACGGCCGACCGCGTCGATCTCGTCGATGAAGATGATGCAGGGCGCGTTCTTCTTGGCCTGCTCGAACATGTCGCGCACGCGGGAGGCACCGACGCCGACGAACATCTCGACGAAGTCGGAGCCCGAGATCGTGAAGAAGGGCACGTTGGCTTCACCGGCGACCGCGCGGGCGATCAGGGTCTTACCCGTGCCGGGCGGGCCGACCAGCAGCACACCGCGCGGGATACGGCCGCCGAGGCGCTGGAATTTCTGCGGGTCGCGCAGGAACTCGACGATCTCCTGCAGATCTTCCTTGGCCTCCTCGACGCCGGCGACATCCTCGAAGGAGACGCGACCGTGCGCCTCGTTGAGGAGCTTGGCCTTCGACTTGCCGAAGCCCATGGCGCGGCCGGCGCCGGACTGCATCTGGCGCGAGAGGAAGATCCAGGCGCCGATGAACACCAGGATCGGCAGCCAGCTCACGAGAAGCTGGATGAACCAGGGCGTGTTGTCGGAGGGCGGACGCGCGGTGATCTGCACGCCCTTGGCCTGCAGCTTCGAGACGAGGCTCGGATCGTTCGGCAGGTAGCTCGAGAAGTTGCCGCCGCCCACATAGGTGCCGCTGACGTCCTGACCCGAGATCGTGACGGCCTGGATCTTGCCGGCATCGGCGTCGTTCAGGAGCTGGCTGTAGGCGATCTCGCTGCCGCCGCCGCGGTGACCCGGGTTCTGGAACAGGGTCACAAGGGCGAGCACCAGCAGGAAGATGACGACCCACAGGGCGAAATTGCGGAAATTCGGGTTCATCGATCGGTCCTGGGAGGCGTGCGAGCGTCGTCCCGCAAAGTCGCGGCATACCCCACGCGCTCGAAGCCAATGTAGGCGGCGCCCCCTCGCTTGCCAAGTAAATCGGATGCGCCTGCGGCGAGGGAGACCGCGTAGCGTTAGCGGCGGGCCCCGCCCGCCCTGCGCGGCGGCGCGGCAGCCAGACGAATCATCCCCTTGCCGTCCGCCTCGATCAGAGTGCCTCGGAGGGTGCGGCGCAGCGCCCTCCCCTCTGCAAGCGCCGGTAACAGCGCGTCGAGAACGAGGGCTTCGAGCCGTTCGAGACGCTTCGGGACCGCTGTTTCATGGTCCGGTGCGACCTGATCGAGAGCGGCATCGACCACGCGCAGCACGATCGCCTCCGGTTCACGGCGCAAGCGATGTCCATCGAGGCGAAGTGTCCCTTCCTCCCCGCTGGCGATCTCCGACAGCACCGTGCCGGCGCGCTGCCCGAGCGCGGCATCGTCCCGCGCGGCGCGTAGGGCGAGCCGGCCAAGGCGGGCCGCGTTCAGTCCCTCCTCCGCCAGACACGGCAGGAGGGTGCGCAGCCGCGCTCTGGCGAAGCGCGCGTCGGCGTTGGACGGATCGCGCAGGAAGGGAAGGCGATGGGCCTCGCAATAGGCCACGAGGTCGGCCTTCGGGATGTCGAGGAAGGGCCGTGCCAGCCGGATGTTCGGTGCGAGCGCACGCTCGCGGCGCATGCCGGCGAGGCCGGAGGGCCCGCTGCCGGCGATGAGCCGCATCAGGACGGTCTCGGCCTGATCGTCGAGCGTGTGGGCGGTGAGAACGAGACCGGCGCCGCTTCGTGCGGCGTGGTCGGCGAGGAGGCGGTAACGGGCCTTGCGCGCGGCGGCCTGAACACCGGTGTCGCGGCGCGGCGCCTCCCAGGTCAGAATCGTGTGGCCGAGGCCGAGTTCTGCCGCAAGGCGCCCGACCGCGACCGCTTCCTCGGCCGAACCTGCGCGCAGGGCGTGATCGACGGTGGCGACATGGACGCGCGCGCCGCCCGAACGGGCCGCGTGCATCAGCGCGGTGGAATCGGGACCGCCCGACACAGCGAGCAGCAGCGGCGACGCCGCCGTGTCGAGAAACGGAACGAGGGCGCGGGCGAGCCGTTCGTCGAGGGACGCACTCGCTTCCGGTTGATGCATCGTTTTCTTCCGAAAGCCGATGGCTCCACTCAGAACGAGGCTTTCGCGGCGTCGCTCAGGCGGCGCAGCGTGCGCGCTTCTGTTCCCGCTCGACGCCCTGGCGCACGCCGGCGCCCGCCCCCGGAAACTTCCGCTCGACCTCGGCCAGCGTGGCGCAGGCCTGCGCCTTGGCACCCAGGGCGTGCAGCGAGGCACCGAGCTTCAGCATCGCCTCGGGGGCGACGGCCGAGTTGGCGTAATCGGTCGAGACCTTCAGGAACTGCTCGGCGGCCTCGCGGGAGCGGTTGCGCTGGAGGTAGCTCTCGCCGAGCCAGTAGGTCGCCTTCGGCACCAGCCGGTCGCGGGGATGCGACTGGATGAACTGGCGCAGGCTCATCTCGGCCTGCTCGTACTGGCGCTCACGGATCAGGGCATAGGCCGCCTCGAAATCGGCCTGCGCGTCGCCGCTGCCGGTGGCGGCGATGCTCGCGCCCATGCCGGGCGCCTCCACCGGACCGATCGAGCCGGTGCGTGCGGGCGGGGGCGAGAGATCGACCGGCCCGCCGAAGCCGGGCGGCGGCAGATCCATGTCGTCGGCTGCCCCGGCATCCGCTTCGGCCACCGTGGGAGAAACGGAGCGGCGCAGGGGCGCCTCGGACTCGGCGATGGCGCCGGTCGGCAGCGGCAGCGAGGGCTGCGTCGTCCCGAGCGGCTTCGGCGCACCCGGCGCGTTCGGGTTCTGCTCGGGGTCGAAGGCGTCGCTGCGCTTGCCCGGCCGGGCTTCGCCGGGATTGGTGCCGTAGGGTGCGGCCGAGGGCGGCGAGGCGGCGGGAGCCGGCGCCTTGCGGGCGGGCGCGGCGGCGCTGCCCTTCCCTTCCTGGAAGCGGAACTCGACATCCTCCTGGAACTTCCGAAGCTGTTCCTTGAGCTGCCGGTTCTCGTACTGAAGCGTTTCGATCTGCCCCGAGAGCTGCCGGGAGACGTTCTCGAGCCGGTTGAGGCGCACCACGAGTTCGGAAGCGTCCTGCGCCTGTGCGGCGCACAGGGCGGCCGAAGAAATCGAGAGGCTGAGTCCGAGAGTCAGGAGGGGGCGGCGGAACATGGCGGCTGGCACCGATCGGTCTTCTGGCTCGCGGCCATCGTGGTGCGACCCTCGAAAATCCCGTCTCCGGGCGTTCGGCGAGGCACGCCCACCCGTTAGCAGAAGGCCCGGTCGGCCGCAAAACCGGGCCTCGACCGGTGTCAGGACCCGGCGCCGCCGTCGAGGACGCTGACGGAGCGGCGGTTTTGGGACCAGCAGGAGATGTCGTTGCACACCGCCACCGGACGCTCCTTGCCGTAGGAGACGGTCCGCATCCGCGAGGCCGAGATGCCGCGGGATGCGAGGTAGTCCTGGACCGTCTGTGCGCGGCGGGCGCCCAGCGAGTAATTGTACTCGCGCGTGCCGCGCTCGTCGGCGTGACCCTCGATGAGGAAGCTGTAGCGGGGATAACGCTGGAGCCACGACGCCTGCTTGTCGAGGGTGGCGGTCGCGGTCGGCGTCAGATCCGTCGAGTCGGATTCGAAGAACACCCGGTCGCCGGCCTTCACGACGAAGTCCTGAGCGCTGCCGGGGCGCGCCACGCCGCCCGCACCGCCCGCGCCGAAGCCGGAGGCGTCGGCGAGATCGCTGTCCTTGCTGCAGGCGCCGAGCCCGAGCGCGGCGCAGAGGGCCAGCGTCAGGGAAAGCCCACGAAAGCGCGCGGGTGTCGACATCGTCTGTCTCCTCACGGCCAAGCCGTGCCGGTTGTCGTATCCGGTGCCGTCTCGATCGCCTGACGATCGGGATCGGCCCCGAGTTGCTGCTGGGATGAGACCTCGATCACCGCACGCGGATTTGCGCCGGCTGAGAGCCTTCTCGTTCCAGATGGTGTATCCGCCGATGGTTAAGTGTCTCTCACGGATGCGTTCGCGCCGCTGTCTGCCCACGAGACGGGGAGAGCCGTGACCGGCTCAAGCTCGACCGCATCGCGACGCTTGTGTTCAGCCGAGAAATGGGGCGCGCCTTGGGCGCGGGGCTCAGGAGCGTTGCATTACCCAGCGATGTTGCGACGCAGCAACAGTCGAAGGCTCAAGCAGCGCGCAGGATTGCGATCGCCTTGCGCGCGTGGCGAGCGGCGTGAACCGCGGTCCCGAGAGGCGTCGCAATCTCGGCGCCGCTGAGGCAGGCCTGCTCCAAGGCGGCACAGGCCTCCGACAAGTCGTGGAAGGAAAGGCCGCCGCTCGACGAGACGAGGTTGTGCGCGTCCTGAGCCAACCGCGACGGCTCGCTGGCCGGCGGATCGAGGCGCGCTGCGATTTCCCGATCGAGCACTTCGAGCAGTTCCATCAGGCGGGAACGGCCGAACAGTGCCTCCAACTCGGCCAGGGTGTCGGCGTCGAAGACGGCTGCCCGGGCGGGGTCGGACTGCGGCGCGGCGGGCGGGATCATTCCATTGCTCAGCTTTGCGAAAGATTGCTATGCGGCGGTCGAGTTAACGAAGCATTAACTGTTCAACCGTGTGATGAAGTCCATCCCGAAATTGGATAGGGGTCATGTCGTCAGTCACGACCGTGCTCATCGTCGAGGACAATTACCTGTTGTTGGAGATGCTGACGCGGCTGTGCGAGCGGGAGGGCATGCGCGTGCTGGCAGCCTCCAGCGGCGAGGCCGCACTGACGGCCTTGCGCGACGGGGGCGAGTCGATCGACTGGCTGTTCACCGACATCGGTCTCCCGGGCCTCGTCGACGGCTGGGCGGTCGCCAGCGCTTATCGCGAGCGTCATCCGCACCGGCCGATCGTGTATGCCTCCGCGGCGGCGCAGATCGAGGCCCGGACGGTTCGCGGCAGCCTCTATCTCCGCAAGCCGTTCGAAACGCGGGAGATCGTGGAACTGGCCAGCATCATGGCCGCGCGCGCCGACGAGGGTCGGGTCCGCATCGCCGGCTGACGGGCCGGGCTCTGCGGCGTCCTACGCCGCCGCAGCGAACAGCGCGCGGATATCCGGCTCCGTCTCCCATGTGTCGAGGCGCACACAGGTGAGATCCTCCGGCCGGTGCCGGGCGTAGAGAGCGAAACTCTCGGCGACGAACTCGGGCAGATCGAGCAGGCGCGGCGGGGCGCGGCGACCGTTACCCTTGAACAGGGTCGAGCCCGGCACGCCGTAACGCTCGGCGATTCCGGGCAGAACCGGCCAAACCGGTTCGGCCGCGAGCGTGTCGGGAGCGTAGGCGGCAATCGGGAGATCGAGAGGGTCGCAGCCCGCCTCGCGGGCGAGGCGTCGGGCGAGGTCACCCAGCACGTGAAGCCGGGGGTGGTTGATGACGTGCATGAACACGCCGTCACGGCTCCACCGGGCGAATTCCCGATCGAGGCTGAACCCGACATCGCGTGCCGTGCGCAGCAGGTAGTCCGCGCTCGACGGCCACAGATCGAAGTAGCCCAGACGATCGAAGACGGTGCCGTCGTAGAGCCGCAGGGTCGCCTCGACGCTCAGGCCCCGACGGAAGCCCTGGAGCGCGATCGCCGAGTGATACGGCCCGATCGGCGAGGCGACGAGCCGCGACAGCCGCAGGCTCGCCTCGTCCCCGACGTGAACGAGATCGGGATGGAAGCCGGAGAACAGAATCGTCGGGAACAGCCGCAGACCGGGTAGGCGCTCGGCGAGCCCGTGGACGTTGCCGCCGGCAACGAAGCCGACCGGGAAGAACTGCGAGAAGACATGGTCGGTATCCGCCAAATGGCGCGCGAGCCGGTCGATATGCCCGAAGCGGCGGCCGAGACCCGCGACCAGGATCGTCTCCACCGCGGCGCCCGGCAGCAGCAGGCGCAGAGACTGCGCGATCCCGGAGGCTTGGCAATTGCCGATCACCGCGATGCGGGGGCGGCCCGCCGGCCGCCACGGTCTCGCCCAGGATCGCGGGGAGAACGGATGCGCCGCAGCGGCCTGGACGGCCGGGACGAGCGGCTTGAAAAGGGCGGGGAGCGGGGCCAAGCGGCGCGCGGCCTCTCGCGGGCGGGCGTGCAGGAGTCGGATCAGGCGATGAACCCTTACCGCGATCTACCGGCCGAGCGGTTCTGGCGCAAGGCGGTGGCGGGCATGCCGCCCTTCGCGATCGATCCGGGCCCGCGCGACAGCTTCCGCATCGCGCGGACCGACCGGGTCGCGACCGCCGGCTCCTGTTTCGCGCAGCGCGTCTCGCAGGCGCTCGCGCGCGGCGGCTTCCGCTACCACGTCACCGAGACCGCGCCGGAGGGGATGGGAGAGGCCGAAGCGTCGGCGCGCCAGTACGGCA
>JAGTAM010000488.1 GCA_023422485.1 Pseudomonadota bacterium
ACCTAAGGGTGGACTCCTTATGCATTCATCCAGATGCGGACGGCAGCGAGCTTGGTGGCTGCGAGGAAGTTGTCAGGCCTTCGGTCGTAGCGGGTGGCCAAGCCACGCATCTGTTTGAGGCGGTTGAAGAAGCGCTCGACAAGGTTTCTCTGGCGATAGACCCATCGGCTGAAGGCGAAGATGGCCTTGCGCGTCGAGCGCGGCGGGATATTGGCTCAGGCTCCGCGCGCCGCCGCAAGCATCCGCTTCCGCACCTCGGCCATCTGGTCGTCATCGCTGGCGTATCGTTCTAGCGCCGGCCGAACCGTGCTCAGCGCAGACGCTGCAGGTCAGTGAACGTTGCCGGCGCCGCTGGAGACAACCTCTTCCGCCTCCTCTCTCACGATCCGGCGCTCAAGAATGCACGCGTTGTCGTCAAACTCATCGGCCATCTTGTGGAGCTTCGAAACGACCGGGTCGTGCTGAGAGGCCAGCGCTTTTGCCAATTCGCGGCAAAGCTCAGCCTTCTGGCGGAAATAGGAAGCTGCGGCATGCATGCCGTCAAAATGACGAAGCTCGCGCAGAACGCGAGTCACAACAGCGTGCGGACTCGTCCGTAGGCTGCTCCTGATCCGTCACTCAGCATCCTCGGCTAAGAACCACGCCGCCAGGAACTCGGCCCCCTGCTCGCGCATGCCCGCTCGTCCCATGAATCGGCCGTCCGGATCCTCGATGCGCCAGAGGCCCGGGTGCTCGTCGCAGGCGATCACGCGTCCGGCTGTCTCGTCATCGACCACAACGGCAAAGCGGCTGGGCCCGCCTTCCTGTTTGAGGCTGTAGGTCTGCATCGCGACCTCCCTCAGGCCGCCTGCAAGCTCTCGGCGAAGTCGTCCGGCACATCGCCGAACTGACCGAGGATCGTCGCGCTCTCGAGTTCGCCGGTCTCGTCGTCGGCCACGATCTGCAAGGCGGCCGTGCCCGGCATGCGGGTGGCCATTGCCACGGCCCGCTTCAGCGCTGCGCTGCTCGTCGTCGGGACCTGCCGATCGCCTGGGACCAAGCGCTTCCGCTTCAGCACGAAGGTCTGCACAAGGAACGTCGTCCGCATCGTCATCGCTGATTCTCCCTGCCAAGGACCACGGGGCCGCTATCCACGTTTTCCACAGGGCGGGACGGTCACGTTTCCGCTCGCGTTGACCTGGAACCGTCTGGCTGCTTGTTCTCTTTTCGTTCTAGCATCGGAGAGAGCGCAGAGTGAGCCTGTTTCGGGTCGACGAGCTACCGGACCAGGGCTTTTCCACGGTGCGCGTGCCGTTGATGGGCCCATCGCTTTGTGCGGGCTTTCCGTCGCCGGCTGACGACTTCGTCGAGAACGCGCTGGAGCTGCCGCGCTGGCTCGTGCCGAACCCGCCCGCCACTTTTCTCTGGCGCATCGCGGGCGACTCGATGCGGGACGCCGGGATCTTTGACGGCGACCTCGCTTGCGTCGATCGCAGCCTCAAGCCTGGGCACGGTAGCGTCGTCGTCGCGGCGGTCGATGGCGAGATGTCGATCAAGCGCATGGTTGTTGAGGGCAACCGCGCGCGGCTCGCCTTCGACAATGCGGATCTACCCGTCTACGCGCTGGAGGAGTTGGCCGAGGCCGCGATCTGGGGCGTCGTTCGCTTCACGATCCGCTGGCATGGCGTCCGCTCCGGGCAAGGCCGATGAGCAACACCGCGGCACGTCTGCACGATCGTATCGGCAGCGGGCGCGCCCTCGCACTCATCGATGGTAACAGCTTCTATTGCTCGTGCGAGCGCGTGTTCGACGCGAGGCTCGCCCGCGTGCCGGTGATCGTGCTGAGCAACAACGATGGCTGTGCCATCGCCCGCACCCCCGAGGCCAAGGCGCTCGGGATCAAGATGGGCGATCCCTACTTCAAGATCCGCGGGCTTTGCGAGGCGCAGGGCGTACGCGTGTTCTCCTCGAACTACACCCTGTACGGGGATATGTCGGCGCGCATCAACGCGATCTACCGCGACGCCACGCCCGACGTAGAGGTCTACTCGATCGACGAGAGCTTCCTCGATCTGACCGGCTTCGTACGCCGAGATCGTGTCGCACTCTCTCGGGACATTCGCGCCACCGTGCAGGCCTGGACCGGCATTCCGACGTGCGTCGGCATCGGCCCGACCAAGACGCTGGCCAAGCTCGCCAACCATATTGCCAAAAGCGTGCCTGAACTCGACGGCGTCTGCGACCTGACCGAGCCGGCGGCTTACGAGCACTGGCTCTGCCGGATCCATGTCGGTGAACTGTGGGGCGTCGGCCGAGCCTCGCTACCGAAGCTGGAGGCGATGGGTATCGATACCGTGGCCGACCTGCGCGACATCGACCCGCGCCCGGTGCGCAAGGCACTGACCGTGGTCGGCGAGCGCATGATCCACGAGCTGCGCGGCGTCTCCTGCCTCGGGCTCGAACTCGTGCCAGCACGGCGCAAGGGCTGCGCCGTGACGCGCTCGTTCTCAGGCCGGGTGACGGAGCGGGCCGAGCTGGAGCAGGCGGTTGCCGCCCACGCCACGCGGCTAGGCGAGAAACTGCGGCGCGAAGGTCTCGGCACTGATCACATTACCGTCTTCTACCACACGAGCGAGCACGACCGCGGCGAGCCGATGCGCTCGGTCTCGACGGTGGTGACGCTGCCGGAGGCGACCAACGACACGTTGGCGCTGATCCCGGCGGCGCTGCACGGCGTGGCTCGCACCTGGCGCGAACAGGGCAACCCTCCCTGGCGCTACGCGAAGGCTGGCGTGGTGACGGTCGATCTCTTGCCGCTGGCGGTGTCGCAGCGGGCGCTGATCGGCCGGCTCGACCGCGACAGGGCCGGGCGGCTCATGGGCGCGATGGATGCCTGCAACGCCCGCTTCGGCCGCGGTAGCGTGGTGCCGGCGCGGGCCGGACTGGCGCAGCAGCAACGTGCCTGGACGACGAAGTTCGAGATGCGCACGCCGCGCTATACCACGCAGGTAGACGAGTTGCCGGTCGCGCGGGCAGGCATGGTGCCAACCTTAGGCCATCGGCCTGAACTTCACGTCAAAGCATCGGCGTGCCACCTGTGACCGGTACGAGCGCGCCCGACATGTAGCTGCCCTCGCGCGAAGCGAGCAGCACGTAGGCGGGGGCAAGCTCCGCCGGCTGACCGGCCCGACCGAGAGGCGTATCGGCTCCAAGCTTCTCGATCTGCTCAGGGCTCTTCACGATGGGCTGGATCGGCGTCCAGATCGGGCCCGGCGCCACGCAGTTCACCCGAATGCCCTTTGGTGCCAGGAGGTTCGACAGGCCGATCGTCAGGCTTGCGATCGCACCTTTTGTCGCGGCGTAGATCAGCATCGTGCTGTCGGCGATCTTGGCCTGCTGGCTCGTCGAGTTGACGATGGCCGAGCCCGGCTTCATGTGCGGCACCGCGGCCTGGGTAAGGTAGTACATCGCGAACACATTGGCCCGGAACGAGCCCTCGAGATCGCTGGCTGTGACGTCGTCGAGACCCTCGTTGACCGTCTGTGCGGCGGCGTTGTTGACCAGGATGTCGATGCGACCGAGTTCGGCGACCGTCAGTGCCACGAGCTCGCGGCAATGGTTCTCCTCTCGGAGGTCGCCCGGGAGAAGCAGGACGCGTCGTCCGGCCTTCTCGACCCAGCGCGCCGTCTCCTCGGCATCCGATTGTTCGACGGGCAGGTAGGAGATCGCCACGTCCGCACCTTCACGGGCATAGGCAATCGCAACCGCTCGGCCGATCCCGGAATCACCACCGGTGATGAGCGCGACGCGATCCGTCAGCAGCCCCTTACCGACGTAGCTCGTCTCACCGTGATCGGGCGCCGGCGTCATCCGCGACGTGAGACCAGGCC
>JAGTAM010000494.1 GCA_023422485.1 Pseudomonadota bacterium
CGTCCAGGCAGTCGGGAAGGAGCGTGATCTGCTGACGATCCTCGCCTGCGATGAAGCGCTTCATCCCGAACTCCCCAGATCGGAAATTACTCTACCAGATCAGGGCGTTTTCACACAGCCTGGACCCTTCGCGGAAGTCCGGCTTGTGAGGGCTTCGCACAAAGGCCGGACTCTGGCCGTGCGCCAGGAAGCGGTCGCACTCTTGATAGCCGACCAGCGCGCCAATTCACCCTGAAGTAGTCATGCTCACCCGCCCCGCACGGGCCGGAACGCAACAACCCGATCCGCTCCGTCCTCGTGCTTGAGGCAGTCCGCGACCGCGTTAGCGAGATCGGCTTGTTGGTAGGGCTTGTTCAGCCGAGGCAGCGCAAGGTGGCCGTCCTGCTCCACCTCCGCATAGCCCGTCGCAAGGAGGATCGGGATGCGCGGCCACTCTGCCCTGATCGCCTCCGCGAGGTGCTGGCCCGTCATGCCCGGCATGGCGTAATCCGTGATCACGAGATCGACCTTGCGACCCCTTCGCAAGATGGTCAGCGCCTCTTCTCCGGACGAGGCTTCGAGCACCATATGCCCGAGATCGTCCAGCATCGCGGCTGTGTTCGCCAGGACAAGGGCGTCATCATCGACCGCCAGAACTGTCAGCGAGCGCGTCGCTGCACCAATCTTCTGAACCGCGTCAGCCGCGACCTCGTCGGCCCTCTCTCTGGCCTCGGCAACGGGAAGCCAAACCTCAGCGGTCGTGCCGGCGCCCACGCGGCTCTTGAGGACCAGGGCTCCACCAGACTGCTCGGCAAGGCCATGCACCATGGACAGCCCGAGACCCGTTCCCCGGCCCACGCCCTTCGTCGTGAAGAACGGCTCCATCGCCTGCCCCAGGGTGGTCTCGTCCATGCCTGTGCCTGTGTCCGAGACCCAGAGGCAGACGTACTTGCCCGGCGAGAGACCCCGCACCTGATCTGCTCCAACCGTCTGCTCGCGCGCGCCAATCGTGATGGTGCCACCATTGGGCATGGCGTCCCTTGCGTTCACGACGAGGTTCAACAGCGCCAGTTCAAGCTGGTTGGCGTCCGCGAAGGCGTAGGGCAATCCCAAAGGAAAGTGCGTCTCGATCTGCACCTGCGGGCCGATGGAGCGGCGAAGCAGGTCCTCCATGCCTCGCACAAGATCAGGGGGACAGACTGGCTCGGGCCTCAGACTCTGCCGCCGTGCAAAGGACAGCATGCGCTGCGTCAACGAGGCTCCACGCTCTGCCCCTTGGATCGCGTGCTCGACGAGGCGCATGAGCCTGGGGTCGTCGGGCAGGCGCTTGCGCAGAAGATCGAGATTGGCAATCACCACGGCAAGCAGGTTGTTGAAGTCGTGCGCGATGCCGCCGGTGAGGCGTCCGACAGCCTCCATCTTCTGGGCCTGCCGCAGCGCCTCCTCCGCACGTCGTCTGGCGGTCACATCGACGATGCCGCCAAGCGCGCGCAGGAACCCACCCTGCGCATCGCGCTCGACCTGCGAGGAGAGGAGAACGTCCAGGGGCTCGCCGCGATGGGTCACGAATCGGTACTCGGCGTCGCGAAGCGCGCCGCTCGCCAGGAGCCTGGGCCAATCCTCCTGAACGCGGCGGCGCGCTGACTCCTCATTCATGAAGTTGATCAAGGGGCGACCCACAACGCTCTCGCGCGGGTAGCCGAGAAGGTCGAGCCAAGCCTCGCTGACCTCCTCGACGCGGCCCTCCGCATCGAGGGCGTGCAGCGGCAGCGGCGTCTTGCGGTAGAGCGCCCGGAACTGCTCCTCGCTCCGGCGCAAGGCTACGGCCTCTCGTTCAGCGAGCACAGCGAAGCGGCGGTCGAACATGGCCGCGATCAGCGAGAGGAACAGGATCAGGAACGTGGTGGCGGCGACGGCCAGGGCGAGGTTCGTCTGGCCGATGCTTGCGTAGCCATGCCCGCCGTCGGTCACGCCGTGAGCGGTGAAGGAGGCGGCATACATGGCCGTGTAGTGCATGCCCGAGACCGCAACGCCCATCACACCTGCGGCCACGAGCTTTTGCACCGGCCCCGTGTTCTTGAAGGCCAGCCAGAGCGCGATGGTCGAGGCTCCGACCGCGATCAGGATCGAGACGGCGACCCACAGCGCGTCGTAGCTCAGGGAGGCGGGCACATGCATCGCGGCCAGGCCGGGGTAGTGCATGGCCGCGATGCCGATCCCCATGAGAAGGCCGCTTGCAGCGAGAGCGAAGCGGCTCCTCCTGGGCCGGTTCACGACGGCGAAGCCGATCCCGGTGACCGCGACAGGCACGATCAGCGAGAGGAGCGTGAGGCTGAGGTCGTAGTGCGCCTCCATGCCCGGCATGCTGAAGGCGAGCATGGCGACGAAGTGCATGGCCCAGATGCCACCCCCCATGGCCAGGGCTGCGGTCGCGAGCCATGCGTGCGCCGCCCAGCCCGTCGCGGCACGGATGCGACCTGCGAGATCAAGAGCGGTGTAGGAGGCGACCGTCGCGATGAGGATCGAGAGGGTGACGAGGGTGCTGTCGTGGGCTCCTGACACGGACATCCTCGCCTACTCGCATGGGCGCGAAGCGGCTGCCCAGGCAGACCTTAGGGGGCTTTATAGATGTCTCCAAGTGACTGAGTTTGTCCGGCGGGATCGTGTTCAGCAAGACGTGCGGGAACAGTGTCCGAGAAGAGTCATGTCCGGCCGCATCGCGTCAGCCGAATGACTGCTCACCATCCTCGGCCGTCCCTCGCTGACAACGGCCGGCCCCGGATCCGTCCGCGGCGAGCTTCACCCCCGCAGCCGCGCCACCGCCAGTTTGCGCACACGGCTCGCGTAGAACGAGACGAATCCGCGCTGCGCGTGGTCGCCCGGGGTGCGCAGGACGAGTCCCGGATCGACCAGCATGCGCCGGCCCGTGGCGGCGGCGACGCGGCGGTTGAAGGTCAGGTGCTCGCAGCGCGCGTAAGCCTCGTCGCGGTAGGAGCCGAGGCGGTAATCGGCGCCGCGATAGAGCGTCAGCCCGTTGAAGGCCGAGAGGCAGGTGGTCTCGCGCTCGCGCGTCAGCGCGCTCTGAGCCGGATAGATCGTGTCGGAGAAGAAGCGGTAGTAGCCGAGCGCGCCGCGCCGGTGGCGGGCGATGTCGTCGAGGAGGTGCTCGTAGCTCACCGTTTCGTCCTCGTAGGCGAGCAGGTCGTAGTAGTGCGGGCGCGAGGCCGCCGAGACCGCGAACAGGCCCGGCCTCTCCAGCTTTTCCAGCGCCGCCAGCACCGCCTCGGCCTCGGGCGGGCGGGCCATGACGTTGTCGATGTCGGCGACGCAGACGAAGGCCGGCGGCGGGCCCTGCGCGTCGAGAACCTGCTTCAGGTGCTCGCGCCCGAGCGCCATCCGCGCGAGCCGGCCGCGCGTCTCGGCCATGAATCCGGTGGGGACGTGGCGCAGTTCGCCCCGGGCCTGCGCCGCCGCGAGCAGGGCCCCGGTCCCATCGCGGGAATCGTTCTCGCCGACGAAGGCGCGGCACGCGAGTCCCGCCGCCCGCAGCGAGGCCAGGAAGCGCAGGAAAGCCGGCAGGGTGGCGGCACAGTTGCGCGCCAGCGCCAGCACGGTGATGTCGGGGCGCGCCTCGCTCACCGCAGGGCTCATCGAGTGGTTCATCGCGCCGCTTCCTTTGGAGGCTTCGGTGGGGTCTCGGGCGGCGCGACGCGTCCCGCGCTCCGGCAGGTGCAGGCCGGCTGACGCGCGATCTCGCGCTGCGGATCGAGCGGGAGCGTCCGGTTGAGGGTCCAGACCGTGCCGCGGCAGTTCTTGCCATCCCACCACGGATTGGCCCGGCCGGTGCGGGCGCGCCAGTCGACGCTGTTGCCGCTCACCGTCACCGTGTTGCAGGGCTCCGCGTACTGGTTCCAGACCGAGATGCCGACATTGGTGAAGGGTTGCGG
>JAGTAM010000570.1 GCA_023422485.1 Pseudomonadota bacterium
TCGATCACCTTGCCGTCGGCGGCGATCACCTGGATCTCGCCGTTCTGCTGCCACAAGGCGGCGGGCTCGCGCTCGACTTGGTTGATGACGATCTCGTTGGGGTAGAGCTTGCGCACGGAGGCGCTGGCGATCAGCTTCTCGGCGAGCAGACGGTCGCGCACCGCATCGACGTCGAGGAACGGCACGGAGGAGCGCCAGTCGATGCCCGCGGTGCTCAGCACCTCGCGCTCGTACATCCGCGACAGGCCGGTGATGGTCACCCGCTCGACGCCGAAGCCGGCGATCCGGGCGATGATATCGAGCGGACGGCCGTTCTCGGCGACGAAGCTGTCGTAGCGCCCGCTCATGACGAAGCCGGTCAGCGCGACGGTGCCGGCGAGCCCGGCGACCAGCGCCGTGCCCGCGAGCCGCGGCACGCGCGCCTCGATCGGCACCGCCGGCCGCAGCCGACGCGCCGACGAGAACCGCCTGAGGATCCGGGGAAGCCGCAGCCCCGCGAGGATCCCGCCGCTGCCGGACGTGCCGGCGGCGTTCAGCGGTTGAGAGAAGCGTCCTCCACCATCCATCGGACGAGTTCACCGAAACTCAGGCCTGCGTGGGCCGCGATCTCCGGCACAAGGCTCGTCTGGGTCATCCCTGGCTGCGTGTTGACCTCCAGGACGACGAGGGCACCGGTTCCTCCCGGTGTGTCGTCGTAGCGAAGGTCGGCACGGCTGACGCCACGGCATCCCAGTGCTTGATGCGCCGTTAACGCCAACTCTTGGACACGCTGGTAAATATTTAGTTTAAGATCGGCGGGGAGGACGTGGATCGATCCCCCTCCGGCGTACTTGGCGTCGAAGTCGTACCACTCCCCCGAGACGGGCTTGATCTCGGTCACGCCGAGCGCCCGGTCGCCCAGCACCGCACAGGTCAGCTCGCGGCCGGCAACGTAAGTCTCTGCAAGCACTTCCTCGCCGTAGACCCACTCGTCGGAGGCCAGGATCTGAGGCGGATGCGAGCGTTCCTCGCGCACGATGATGACCCCCATGGAGGAGCCCTCGGCGATCGGCTTCACGACATAGGGAGGGGTTAACGGGTGTGACTTCGCCGCATCATGACGGTTAACGACCCGGCCCTCCGGAACGCTGACTCCGGCCGCCCGCATGACCGTTTTGGCACGCTCCTTGTGCATGGCGAGCGCCGAGGCCAGCACGCCGGAATGGGTGTAGGGGACCTTCAGGATCTCGAGCAGGCCCTGGATCGTGCCGTCCTCGCCCGCCGGGCCGTGCAGCGCGTTGAGCGCCGCATCGGGCTTGAGCTCGGTCAGCACCGTCGCGATGTCGGGTCCGACATCGACGCGGGTGACGCGATACCCCTCCCCTTCCAATGCCGCGGCGCAGGCGTTGCCGGAGCGCAGCGAGATTTCCCGCTCGGAGGACCAGCCGCCCATCAGGACGGCGACGTGCTTGGACATGGGCTTCGAGCCTTTCCGGGCTGAGGCGGCGCTTCTAGCGCCCAGTGTTGGCGGACAGAATCACAGGGTCTTCGGCGGACCGCCTCGGGGCGTAGCCGACACCGTCTTTGAGAGCGGTAGCGATGCGATCCAGCGGCGCGACCGGTCCGGATCGCGCGGAGCCCTGAATGGCTTCCGTTCCGCCGCGCAATGACGGCGCGGGGCGGAACCCGAGGCTGTCCTCCGGACGCACGGTCAGGCCTCCTCGCCGAGAAGTCGGGTCCCGCGCATCGCGACGCCGTCCTCGACAGTGACGCCGTACCGCCGCAATCCAGCGAAGAAGCCCGCGAAATCCGTCCGCCGGAAGGTGGTGCGGCCGGGGCCGCCATTCGGCGAGGTCGCGTCGAACAGAACCACCGACGGTCCTGGGCCTGGATCCGCGTAGGTCAGGCAGAGCCAGAGGTCGGAGCCGTGATGGCTGATCGGGATCATGCGATCGATCTCGGGCAAGGCGGCGCGCCAGGACTCCTCGTCGCTGCCGAAATCGATCCCGTCGGCGATCGCGCCGAGGGATTCCAGCCGCTCCAGGGCCGTGAGGCCGAAGCCGGGCAGCACCGTCCGCCAGTGTTCGTCGGCTTCACGCACCGCCGCGTCGCCGACGAAGGCGAGGGGGGCATCAGGGGAATCCGTGGCGAGAAAGAAGTCGGTCGCCCCGCCGTTCCGGCGCCGGTAGAGTGCCCTCAGCGTCTCGGGCAGCGTCACGCCGAGGCGGGCTTCCGCCGTGCGGATCGCCGTTTCCGCCTCTGCTGCCCATACGGCATCCGGCCCTCCGGCCTCGAAGAAGGAGTCCAGGGTCGGGCCGTCAGGCTCGATGATCAGGCGCGGCTCGGGCTGCGGGGTCGCATCCCGCAAAGCAACGAAGCGCTCGGTGAGGCGGGTCTGGGCGGCCTCGCTGCGACGCCGCAGGGCGGCGTAGGTCTCCCCGGAGAGATGGGCGCCTGGTTTCGCGCCGTCCCATTCGCGGTTGAGCCGGTCCCGCAGGCGCAGGATGTCACCGCCCGTGCGCGCCGCATCGGCCCCGGCGGTGATCTCGTCGACGAGCCGGCCGAGATGCTCAGCCAGCGCTGTCGGGTCGGTCGGGGCCATGGGCGATCCTTCCTGCGATCTCGACGAGGGTGCTGCGTCAGGCGGGCGACGCCTCGACGCCGATCCGTTTGATCTCCCAGTGCAGCTCGAAGCCCGAATGCTCGCGCACCCGGCGACGCACCTCCTCGCCGAGCCCCTCGATATCGGCCGCCGTGGCGCCGCCGCGGTTGATCAGGAAGTTGCAGTGCATCTCCGAGACCTGGGCCCCGCCCAGGGTCAGCCCGCGACAGCCGGCGGCGTCGATGAGCTGCCACGCCTTGCCGCCCTCCGGGTTCTTGAAGGTCGAGCCCCCGGTGCGCTCGCGGATCGGCTGCGCCGCCTCGCGGGCGGCGGTGACGCGCTCCATTTCCGCCTCGATCTCTTCGCGATCGCCGGGGCGGCCGCGGAAGGTCGCGCTCGTGAAGATCACGTCGTCCGGTGCGGAGGAGTGACGGTAGCGAAAGCCCATTTCGGCATGGGTGAGGGTGCGGAATTCGCCCTTCCGGTCGATGCCGCGGGCCTCCACCAGCACGTCGGTGGTCTCGCCGCCATGGGCCCCCGCGTTCATGCGCAGCGCGCCGCCGACCGACCCGGGAATGCCGCGGAAGAAGGCGAGGCCGTCGAGCGAGGCTTCCGCCGCGGCCTTGGCGAGCCGCATGTCCGGCACGGCGGTGCCGGCGCGAACGGTCTCGCCATCGATCTCGACCGAGCCGAACGCCTTGCCGCCGAGCCGGATCGTCACGCCGGGAATGCCGCCGTCGCGCACGATCAGGTTCGAGCCCAGCCCGATCACCGTGACCGGAACGGAGGGATCGAGGGCGGCGAGGAACTGCGAAAGGTCCTCCGCGTCGGCCGGGCTGAACAGCACCTGTGCCGGCCCGCCGACACGGAACCAGGTGAGGTCGGCCAGCGACTGGTTTTCGAGGAGCCGACCGCGAAGGTGAGGCGCGGCGGCGCGGATCTTTTCGATCAGATCGGGAAAGGCGGTCATCCAGGATCTCCCCCTCTCCCCGCCCGCGGG
>JAGTAM010000525.1 GCA_023422485.1 Pseudomonadota bacterium
CCGCAACCCGACGACCGCCGCACCCGACGATCGCACACCGACGCTCCCACACCGACGCGGGCCGGATCAGCCGCCTCGTGATCGGGCCCTCAGCAGGTGGAGGGCGCCGATGAGCAGCGGGATCAGCGCGACGCCGGCGGAGAGCGCGGTCATCAGGACCGGCGCGAGCCGCTCCAGACTGCCCCGGATGACGAGTTCGCGCCCGAACGGCATCCCCTCGTGGATGGCGAGATTCAGGTAGTGGCTGATCTTGAGGATGCCGTTGCGGGTGGCGATGCCGGTCAGCGTGATGAAGCCGATCATCGAGGCCACCGACAGGGGCTGCCCGGCGAGCCACAGCGCGGCAACGGAGCCGATCAGGGCGAGCGGAATGCTGCCGAGGATGATCAGCGTGAAGGTCACCGAGCGATAGCGGCTGTAGAGCAGCGCAAAGACCAGGGCGAGCGAGAGCAGTGAGAGCAGACCGATCGTCCGGCTGGCCTCGGCCTGCGCCTGGAACGAGCCCTCCAGTCGCGTGGTGTAGCCGTTGGGCAGGTTCGCCGCGGCGACGTCCTCCTGGATGGCCTGGATGATCTTGCCCATGTCGGCGCCGGGCTGCGTGTTGGCCTGCACGACGATGCGGCGGCGGGCGTTCTCGCGCAGGATCTGGTTCGGCCCGTCGGTCTCGCGAATGTCGGCGATCTGGCGGGCCGGCACCCAGCCGGACGGCGTCTCGATCAGGAGGTCCCCGAGGCGTTGCGTGGTGCGCATCGCGTCCGAGAGTCGCATCACCACGTCGAAACGGCGATAGCCGTCCACCACGCGCGAGACCACCTGGCCGTTCGAGAGGCGGCTCAGCTGCTCGACCAGGGCGGCGGGTTGCACGCCGTAGAGGGCCGCGCGATTGTAGTCGACGCGGATTTCGAGCTGCGGGATCAGCACCTGCTTCTCGACCTGCAGGTCGGCGATGCCGGGGATGTCGGCGAGGCGCTGCCGTAGATCCTCGGCCAGCGCTCGCAGAGTGTCGAGATCCTCGCCGAAGACCTTGAGCGCGATCTCGGCGCGCACGCCCGAGAGCATGTGATCGAGCCGGTGTGAGATCGGCTGGCCGACATTGACGTTGACCGGCAGCACCGCGAGGCGCCCGCGGATGTCGGCGACGAGGTCGGGTTTCGGCCCGGCCCCCGGCTTGAGGTCGATCTCGAGGTCGGAGGAGTGCACCCCCTCCGCATGCTCGTCGAGTTCGGCCCGGCCGGTGCGCCGGCCGATCGACCGCACGTCCGGCATCTCCAGGAGGAGGCGCTCGGCCACGAGGCCGATACGGTTGCTCTCGGCGAGCGAGATGCCGGGATTGAAGGTCATGTTGACCGTGAACGAACCCTCGTTGAACGGCGGCAGGAAGGTGCGCGGCAGGAAGGCCGCCGCGAGCCCGGCCGCCGCCACGGCAAACGCGGCGAACGCCATGACGGGCCTGGCATGACCGAGCAGGCCCTTGAGCAGGGCGGCGTTGCCGCGTTTGAGACCTTTGAGGAAGCGGCTGTCGTGCTCCTCCAGGCGCTTGAGGCCGGGCAGCAGATAGTAGGCAAGCACCGGTGTCAGCGTGATCGAGACGAGGAGGCTCGCCAGGATCGAGATGATGTAGGCTTGGCCCAGCGGCGCGAACAGCCGGCCCTCGATGCCGGACAGGGCGAAGAGCGGCACGAACACCAGCACGATCACCATCGTGGCGTAGACGATGCCGGAACGCACCTCGTTCGAGGCGGCGACCACCACCTCGAAGACGCTCTTCGGGTTGCCGGCCCGCCGGTTCTCGCCGAGGCGTCGGAAGATGTTCTCCACGTCGACCACGGCGTCGTCGACGAGTTCGCCGATGGCGATGGCGAGGCCGCCGAGGGTCATCGTGTTGATGGAGAGCCCGAAGGCGTGAAACACCACGGCGGTCGCCAGGATCGAGACCGGGATCGCCGTGAGCGAGATCGCGGTGGTGCGGACGTTCAGCAGGAAGGCGAACAGGACGACGGCGACCACGACGACCGCCTCGACCAGCACCGTTTCGACGTTGCGGATCGACGTCTCGATGAAGTTGGCTTGGCGGAAGATGAGTTGGTCGGCGCGCACGCCCTTGAAGGCGCAGGCCTCCCCGGCCGGTTCGGTGCCGAGCTGATCCGGATTGCGCGTGTCGGCGTCGGGACCGCAGGCGTTGAGGCTCGCCGTGATTTCGGCGAGCGCCGCCTCGATCTCGCGGGTGAGGCGGACCGTATCGACGCCGGGCTGCTTCTCGACCGAAATCACGACGGCGGGCGCGCCCATGTAGCCGCTGTCGCCACGCTTGACCCGGGCGGCGAAGGATACGTCGGCCACCTGCCGCAGGTAGACGGGCCGGTTGTTGACCGTTGCGACGACCATGTTCCGGAGGTCGTCGAGGTTCATCGTCCGTCCGAGGTTCCGGATCAGGTACTCGCGGGCGTACTGGTCGGTGAAGCCGCCGCCGGTATTGGTGCCGAACTGCGCCAGCGCGGTCTCCAGCTGGGCATGGGTGACGCCGAGTGCCCGCAGGGCCGTCGGCTGGGGCGCGACGCGGAACTGGCGCACCTCGCCGCCCATCGGGATCACCTGCGCGACGCCCGGAATGGAGAGCAGGCGCGGCCGGATGGTGAAGTCGGCCAGCTCCCGCAACTGCATCGGCGAGACCGAACCGCCGCTCAGCGCCACCATCACGATCTGCCCCATGATCGAGGAGACCGGGCCCATCATCGGGGTCACCGTGGGCGGCAGTTGCGGCCGCACCATCGCCAGGCGTTCGGAGACCTGCTGGCGGTTGCGGTAGATGTCGGTGCCCCAGTCGAACTCGACGTAGATCACCGAGAGGCCGACGCCGGAAACCGAGCGCACCCGCGTGACACCGGGCAGGCCGTTCATCTGCGTCTCGACCGGGAAGGTGACGAGTTGCTCCACCTCCTGGGGCGCGAGCCCCTCGGCCTCCGTCATGATGGTGACGGTGGGGCGGTTGAGGTCGGGAAAGACGTCGACCGGAAGTTTGGTCGCCGTGTAGGCGCCATAGACGACAAGCACGGCGGCGAGCGCCAGCACGAGCAGGCGGTTGCGCAAGGATTGCGTGACGAGGAGCGTGAACATCGGCGCGCCTCCTCAGCGGACCTGATTGAGGAGTTCGGCGCCCTGGGTGACGATCCGCCTGCCCGGAGCGATCCCCGACACCACGAGGACCCTCCCGGCGTCGAGCGGTTCGACCCGCACCTCGCGCGGCTCGAAGCGCTCGGGCGCGGTGTGCTCGTAGATGATGCTCTGCCCATTGCCGCCGCGGACGACGCTGGTGCGCGGCAGCGCCAAGCCCTCCTGCTGCGCATCGGTCGCGGCCAGCACGGTGATGAACTGTCCGGTGCGCAATTCATGCGGCGCGCCGAGTACGGCGAAGTGCATCGGCACCGCCTGGCTGCGGTCGGCCAAGCCCGCCCCCATATAGGCGAGCCGCAGGATCCGCCCGTCGGCCATCCGGGCCGTGGCGTCCTGTCCCCCGGCCAGCGCATCGAAGCTCAGCGCCTCCACCCAGAGGCGGCCCGGATCGACGATCTGGAAGACCTGCACCCCAGGGCTCGCCATCTGGCCGGCCACCGCGTTCGCCTCGGCGATGACCCCGTCGACCGGTGCCTCCAGGGCTTCCGGCTTCTGGCGGATGTTGTCGAGGGCCGCGCGGCGGTCGAGCAGGCCCTTGAGTTCGGCCTGCGCGTCCTCGAGCTGGACCTGCGAGACGGAGCCGCCCGGCGCGAGCTTGCGGTAGCGCTCGACCCGGCGCTCAGTGATGGCGATCTGCTGGTCGAGTTCTCCCTGGCGCTGGCGCATGTCGGAGGCGTCCACCGCCTGCACCGGCGGCGTCACGTAGGCCAAGACCTCGCCCCTGCGGACCCGCGTGCCGAGGCGCGGGAAGATGCCGGATTCCGGCGGCGAGAGTCGGCCGCCGACCGAGGATTGGACGACGCCGCTGGCGCTCGGGTCGGGCACGATGCGCCCCGGCAGCTCGACCGTGCGGCGGAGCGTGTCGGAGGCGGTCACCACGGTCCGGACCGCGAGCACCCGCTGAGTCGGTTTCGGCACGAAGATCGATCCGTCCGGCTGGCGCCGCGCCAGGTCCTGGCCGCCGGGGGCTGGCGCGGCCATCGGCAAGGCATGGGAGGCGGGAACGCCGCCATGTTCGTGACCGTCGGCCGCGAAGGCGCGGGGGGCGAGCGCGAGAGCCACAACGAGGGCGACCAGGGCCGTGGCGGGCAGGTAGCGCCGTCTGCGCATCAGCAAAGTGACGGCGATACCGAGGATAAAGCCGGCGCCGCCGATGGCGAGCGGCAGCGGATCGGCTTCCTTGAGGTGGCTCTGGAAGTCGTGAGCCGCCGCAAGGCCGGTTGCCCAGGTCGAGGCACCCGACGCGGGCGGCGGCGGTTCCGGGACAGTCAGTGTCACCGGGAACAGGTCGGCGCTTCCATTCACCGTCACGGTGAAGAGCACATCGTGCGCGCCGGGATGCTGGCTCCAATGCGCATCGAGCCCGTAGCTGCCATCCGGCAGCGGCAGGGCTTTGGCGGGACCTTCCGGCGTCTCAGCCTCGACCACGGCGTCCGCGACCGGCTCGTTGGAATCCGCGCGGTCGAGGAAGACCACCAGCCGGCCGTTGCGGGCGATGGCGACAAGTTCGAGCGCGTCCGTACTCGAAGAACCGCGCGGCGCGGCGGCCACCGGTGCGGCCGGCGCTTCGTTGCCGTGGTCGTGGCCCTCATGGGCAAGGGACATTGCCGGCGCCCCGGCTGACAGGCCGAGCGCGAGGACAGCCATCCGCAGGGCGGCGGCGGAGAATAAACGCATGGAAAAACCGAGCCTTCGCCAGAGAGGCTGGCGGCAGCCGTCAGGGGCAGCCGCTCAGAGCGCGCGTCGGAGCGCGGACCTCAGGCGATGGTTCGAGGGGGCTCCGACGGCGTCTCGCGGGTCACGCTCTCGAAAGCGACCGTCGGAATTCCGGACAAGGTCCGGCCGGGCTGCGGCGCGACCGTCACGGCAGAGGCGTCCATGCGGACGAACGACCCGTGACAGCAGCACGGGCTGCAAGCACCGCATGTCGCCTTGTCGCCGACCGGCTCGGCGTGGTCCGCAAGGCCGCCGAGCGCCTTCGGTCCGGCCGCTTCCGGATGCGCGGAAGCGGCGACCGCGGCATGGCCGGCATGCGCCGTCTCCGCGTGCGAGTGCCCGGCACCCGCCACCGAGAAGGCGACGAGTGCCACGATCTGAAAGACCGTCAGCAGCGAGCGCCAGGAGGATCGGATGGCCGACATGATGCGGCGTGCATACCATTTTTCCGCCGGTCGAGCATGGGCTTTTTTCGGCGCGAACCCGGCCGGTCCGACAGAGGCCGGCGCCAGCCGATCGGTCCCGATCAGCGTCTGCCGTTCCGTCAGGCTTTTTTCGCTGTCAGGCCCTTTTGGGCGCGTCGTTCAGGCGGCGCTCACGGATCGGCCGGTCCTCCTCCGGGACGGCTCGCGCGGAGTCCAACTCGTCGATTCTCTCGTCGATGGCGTCACGGCAGGTGGCGTGTCCGCCGGGCGTTGTCACCGGTCGGCGTGTCTCAGGCAACGCGTCGAGTATCAAGCCGTCCTGGTCGATGGACACGCGCCAGCCTCGAACCGCCCCGTCGCGGGCCGTCATGGCGGCGGCGC
The DNA here is from genome assembly GCA_023422485.1 of Pseudomonadota bacterium. Taxonomy (GTDB): domain Bacteria; phylum Pseudomonadota; class Alphaproteobacteria; order Rhizobiales; family Beijerinckiaceae; genus Methylobacterium. The sequence continues at coordinate 5,694 of JAGTAM010000525.1, forward strand.
AACGGTCCAGAAAGTCCAGTCGGAGCGCATCGCTTCCCGCCGCCATGCGCAAGGCCTCGCAGATCAAGTCGGTCTCCTGGCGCGTGAGCCACACCGTCGACGTCCCGAATCCCTGGCGCTCGGCCGCGATCATCTCGCGCGACAGGCGGGTGGCCAGCGCCTGCTGGGGCGAGTCGGGAGCGGTCGCGGGCCGTCGTCCATGCATCCGGTTGCCCTCTCTCCCGTCTGCCGACGAGGTCTCGATCATCGCGCCCACTGGGAGAAGTCGGATCATCACGTCTTCGCGGGTCGCTGCAAGTCAACGCGATGAGATCGTTCGAGATGCTGCGTTTGCCGCAGGATGAGGCTGTCGACGGTGTTCTTTCGATCGCTTGCCAGTCCGCCTCGATCACGCAGCCGAGATCGCCCATGGACCTCGCCAGCTGCTTGCCATCCAAAATAAGCGAAGTGAAGGGAAGGCTAAGAACCTTCGTCGGGGCCTCAGGTGGATCCGATCCGATGGAACCACGCACCCGTCGGAGATCGTTCGAGGCGCATTGCGCGACACAGGAAAGGCGCCCGATCTTCAGTCCCTGCGGGGATGCAGGGGACCGGCTCGGCGGCCGCCAATCCTGGTCTGGCGAGTGGCGGCTTCACGAAAATGCGCTGATCCGCTGGAACAGTCGGGCATCTCGTTTCAGCCGACTGCGCGACGCCTGCGCTGCTCAGACGGCTGCAAAGTCGGACCTCATCGAAGGAAATAGTGGGCCGGCACGTTGAGAGTGCCGACCCACCATCCGCTGGCCCGACAGAATCAGCGCAGCGCGCGCACTTCGCGTGATGAGCTCCTCAATCGTCAAGCTTCCGTCGCCGTTTCTGACAAAATTGTGATCCGGCGCAGATCGGAATGGTCTCACCGCGTCACCCTGCCGCTGAGCGCGGAACGCCCCCAACCGGAATGACAGCCGGCTGCTTCCGCCCGGACGGTCTCGGATCCGCCGTCCGACGCGCCACTCTCCGCGAAGCGGGGTCGTGGAGATGGATCGGATTTTGGCGCAGTCGACGCAGATCGGCCTCTAAACCCGATCCCCGTCCGCACCCTCGGAGCGCGGACGGTCCGGCCGATATCTCAAATTGAACAGGCCGCGTGCACGGCCCGGCAACCGCGGCGCCGTACGACGCGATTATGAGTCTTCCTGATTCCGAGCTTCGACTGCTGGGCGTGGCCGCGGCCATCGGCGGCCTCCTGGTGATGATGCTCGCCGGTCAGCCCTCGGTCGAATCGCTCGGTTGGGGGGGGCTGGGGCTCCTCCTCTTCGGAGTGTCCCGCCTGATGCCACGCCCGCGCCGGAAAGTCGGTCCCGCCATCGTGCCGAGCCCGGTGGCGACGCCGCTCGAAGGGGACGCGACGGCAAGCAGCGCATCCGAGGACGCGCCGGCCCCGCTTCCGGGCGATCTTCACGCCGTGCTTCAGCGCAAGGTGCGTGTTCAGCGTCCGACCAATCCGATCATCGCCTCGTCGCTCCTACCGCCATCCCGTGCTTCGCGATCTCCCTCGACCGGTTGATCGCGCCGGCTGGATCGGCCCGTCATCGATCGGCGCGACCGTACCGCGCTCGGTGTCACGGCCGATGCGCAGCACCAACGCTCCCGCCAGGATGAGCACGACGGCCACCGCGGCCAATCCGTCATCGAAGCGCCCGGTCGCATCGCGGACCCAGCCCATGAGGGCCGGTCCGGCGAAGCCGCCGAGACTGCCGAGCGCGTTGATCAGCGCGATGCCGCCCGCCGCTGCGGTTCCGCCGAGCAGCCGCGTCGGCAGGGTCCAGAAGGTCGGCAGCGCCGCGAACACCCCCAGCGCCGCCGCGCTCAGCGTGACGATGGTGAGGAGCGGCGTGCCGGCCTGGCTCGCGGCGAGGAGGGCAAGGCCGGCGGCAGCGGTCGGGATGGCGACGTGGCGGACCCGCTCCCCCCTGCGATCGGAGCGCCGCGTCCAGGCGAGCATTCCGGCTGCCGAGACGACGTAAGGAAGGGCGGTGACGAATCCAGTCGCCGCCGTCGAGAAGCCGAAGCTGCTGACGATCTGCGGCAACCACAGGCCGACCGCGTAGAGGCCTGTGCTGAGCCCGAAATAAACGAGCCCGAGCCCGAGCAGCCGCGGGTCGCGCAGAGCATCGCCGAGATGGGCCGTCCGACCCGGCCGCAGGCGATGATCCTCCGCCATCCGCGCGATGAGGGTTGCCCGCTCCTCGTCGGTCAGCCAGGTGGCGCGCTCGGGCCGGTCGGTGAGGACGAACAAGGTCGCGAGGCCGAGAGCGAGGCTGGGGGCAGCCTCCAGCAGGTAGAGCCACTGCCATCCCGCGAGGCCGAGCCAACCGTCGGTGTGGCTCATGACGAGGCCGGAGAGCGGAGCACCGATGGCCGCCGACAGTGGCACCGCCATCATGAAGGTGCCGACGATGCCCGCGCGCTGCGCGGCGGGAAACCAGTAGGTGAGGTAGAGGATAATGCCGGGGAAGAAGCCCGCCTCGGCAAGCCCGAGGAGGATGCGGACGAGGTAGAACGACCATTCACCGGTCACGAACGCCGTCGAGGCGGAGATCAGCGACCACGTCACCATGATCCGCGCGATCCAGATCCGCGCGCCCACCCGCTCCAAGATCAGGTTGCTTGGAACCTCGAAGGCGACGTAGCCGAGGAAGAACAGCCCCGCGCCGAGCCCGTAGGCCGTGGCCGAGAGGCCGATATCCTGGTTCATGGTCAGAGCGGCAAAGCCGACATTCACCCGGTCGAGATAGGCGAAGAAGTAGCACAGCATGAGGAAGGGCAGCAGGCGCCGCGCCACCTTGCCCGTGAGCGCATCCGCCATCCGCTCGTCCCACTCTTCGCCTCGTCCGGCCCTCGTAACGAACTTGCCGGCAGCCGGATAGGAGCGGCCTCGGACCGAGCGGTGCCGGCCTGTTCGTGCCTCGGAACCGCCGCCGCGCGGCCCGGCTTCTCTTGTCACGGGTCCTGCTCCCGCACGGCCCCGACACTCGTGACAGGAGGACGCCATGGGTCTGTTCACGAAGGACATCAAGTCGCTGGACGACCTCTTCGTCCACACGTTGCAGGACGTCTATTACGCCGAGAACCAGATCACCAAGGCTCTGCCGACGATGATCGGGAAGGCGACGAACGCGCAGCTCCGCCAGGGCTTCGAGACGCATCTGCGTGAGACGGAAGGGCAGATCAAGCGCCTGGAGCAGGTGTTCGAGATGCACGGTCACAAGCCGAAGGCGGTCAATTGCCCGGCCATCGATGGGATCATCAAGGAGGCCAACGAGACCGCGGGCGAGGTCGCCGACAAGGAGGTGCTCGATGCAGCGCTCCTCGCGGCGGCGCAGGCCGTGGAGCATTACGAGATCGCCCGCTACGGGACCCTCGTCGCCTGGGCCAAGCGGCTCGGCCGGGACGATTGTGCTGCCGTGCTCCAGCAGACGCTCGACGAGGAGAAGGCGACCGACCAGAAGCTCACGGCACTGGCCGAGAGCCGGGTGAACCAGAAGGCGGCTTGACCATGGCCGAGCGGGAGCGTCCCGTTTCCGACGATCCTCCCTTGCCGCCCGCGCAAGGGCCCGTCCCGGGGATCGACCGGCCTCGATCCGATCCGCGGCCCGGCCCCCACTCCCCGCCCCCGCCGACCGAGGATACGGCGCGGCCATCGAGCAAGGCAGGGAG
>JAGTAM010000574.1 GCA_023422485.1 Pseudomonadota bacterium
CCGTCGAGGTCGAGGTTCTGCGGGTTGGTCGGCCCCGGCGTCAGGACCTTGATGTTGCCGTCGGCCAGCGTCGTGACCCAGACCGTGCCGGCGAACGGCTTGCCGTCGCCGACCGCGTCGATGCCCAGCGGCGCACCGCCGCCCATCGGCACGACCTGCTTGCCCGCGGCCACGATCTGGCCGGCGGCGCCCACCGTCGTATCGACCCCGCCGGACGCGTTGCGCGGGATGATGTGGAGATAGCCGGCGAGATCCGTGACGAGGATGGCGCCCTTGATGCTCGTGGTGCCGCCATTGGCCGTCGTCCACGTGGTCGAGGCGGTGTATTCGGCCAGACCGTTGAGCGAGCCCTGGCCGGTATCGAGCGCTCCGTCGCTGATGCCGCCCTCGAAGAACACGCTCTGGCGCGGATCGGCGGTGCCGGCCGGGATCACCGAGTTGAAGTCGGCGGGCAGGCCGGCACTCCCTTGCGGCAGGAAGGTCGCGCCGGTGACGCCCGCCCCCGGCGTCACGATCCAGCCGGCCTGGCCGCCCACCGCCCGCACGAGGTTCGGGTGGCCGCCGTAATAGCCCTCCCCGGTGATCTCGTGGAGCTGATCGTAGTTGAGGCGCTTGGTGCCGCCGTCCTGATCGGGCGTGTTGAGCGGGATCTGGCTCTCGCTCGTGACGACGTTGCCGGCGGCATCCGACGGGCGCCCGCCCCAACCGTTATTGGCGCCGTTGTCGTAGGTGAACATCTTGCCGTCGGAGGTCAGCAGCACGTCGTAGGCGTTGCGGTAGCCCGGCGAGTAGACCTGAACCGGGCTGCCGGCGGTGATCTTGGCCATGTTGAAGCCGTCGCGGCCGCCGAACGGGCCGCTGACGTCCGAGCCGTCCGGGTTCTCGTTGCCCGCCGTGCCGTTGTTGGGCCGGTAGGGGTCGTCGAGGGTCGGCAGGTCGTAGAGGTAGGGGTTGAGGCCGTTCGGGTCCTTGAGCGTCATGGCGTCGAGCGCGGTGAGATCGACCTTGAGCACCGCCGCCGAATAGGCGAATTCCGGCAGACCCGCGAAGTTGTTGGAGGGGGCGCCGGCATTGGTGTTGCCGCCCACCGCCACGTAGAGCGTCTTCCCGTCCGGCGAGATCGCCATGCCGTTGGCGGAGTGGTTCTCCTCCGAGCGGGGCAGGCCACGCACGAGATCGACCTTCTTCCACGTATCGGTCGCGGAATCGAAGGTGAGGCGCGAGATGATCGACGAGTTGGTGTCGAGATTCGTGTCCTCGCCGCCGTTGCCCGCACCGATGCGGGGGTCGCTCGACGTGACGTAGACGACGGGTTTGTCGGCGGTGCCGGTGACGAGGATGCCGGTGACCTGCCGCTCCTTCAGGCTCGCGTTCAGCGTGCCGTCGTCGTTGTGGTTCGGCAGGTTCAGGATCAGGTCGATCGTTTCGGTATTGGTGACGATGTAGCCGTTGCCGTTCTGAGCAACCGTCAGGGCCTTGATGCTGCCGAACCGCTCGGCGACGTAGAGGCGTCCGTCCGGCCCCCATTGCAGGGCCGAGGCCAGCCCCGAATACCCGGCAAGTGTCGACTGGGAAAACGTCACGTCGGCCATGGTCATGCCCCCCCCGCATCCTGCTTGGCATCAAGCTCGGGGCCGACCGTATCCGCACCCGATCCGGGCTTCATGCGCGCAGCGGTATTCCGTGGCGTTCTTCCGGGCTAGCGCGCCGTGAGCCGAAGGAGAGGCTGGCTCGGCGAAAGAGCATGCGCGGGAACAAGGGGGTGACGGGGCGGTCCGACGCCGTGGCCACCGATATGCCGAAAGGATGAGGGGCGGGAACGACGTTCGGGCGATGCCGCTGCCCCGGCCATCCCCCGTTTCGGCCTTCCGGCGGGCTCCGGCCCTGGCGGCACGGCCCCGGAGCCGGACGTTCCGCGCTCAGATAAAGTGGCGGTAGACGATGGAGCGGGCCGCCTCCTCGCCGTCACCGTCGCGATCGACGCTCGCGGTGCGGCCCTCCGCCAGGCCGATCATCGAGACGAGCGCGAGTGGAATCACCTTCGGCAGGAAACGGGCGAGGTGACGCGCGGAGGATGCGAGGCCGCGCGCGGACTGAAACAGGATCGTCGTCAGGATCGTCATGCGGAAGGTCTCCCTTCGCCGGCAGCCGCGCCACGATACCCGATCGGTGATGCCGCATTGTGTCGGAAATCGGCAGGGCGCCGCGCCGGAGCGCCGCCCGGCCCGGATCGTCCTGTCCGGATCCTGCGGCCGCGGGTGATCAGGACGTGGGGCGACGGCGGCCGAAAGCCCAGGTGCCGACGGCCAGGGCCCCCACCGGGGCAACAAGGAGAGCGATCACGGACAGCATGCTCGACATGGATGGGGCCTCTCTCGCCGCAATGGGATCGGCTCCCGATCATTCATGATCCGCGGAGCCGTTACGCCTGCCTAACATGAAATATCATTCGGTCCACGGGCGAATTGATCACTATTTCGCAAGAATGCGGCCCGAGACGCCGTCCCGTTCGGCGGGGCTTCCCGGCCGGGGTTGGGACCGGACGTCCCGATCCGGCACAGGATGCGCTGGCATCCCGCTCGCACCGGCGCCGCCGTGTCGTTCGCGGAAAGGCGTCATGTTTCCCAAACTGGTCGGGTCTCTCGCTCTCCTCGTGGCCGGATCCGTTCTCCTCCATACTTGGGAGATGCCGCGCTGGGTGATCGCAACCCTGTGCGCCATCGGGACGGCTGCGCCCGTTCTGCTCATCGCGCCCGCCCTGGAGCGGACGATTACTCCGACCGCGACGATGCCGGACCGCGCGACGCCGAAGGGGCCCGCGCCGGTCTTCGAGGGAATCTGGGATCCGCTCGACCATCGGCAGGTTCTGAGCGGATCGTCCGGAACGGATCTCTAGACCGTCGACCTGATTGCATCCGGTCGACGGCCCTCGGTCCTTGGCGGGTCACGCGTTCTTTCGACGAACCGGCATCCACCTCGTCGAAAAGCACTCTCGAACGCCGTTCCTTGAGGCTGACCGCGAGACATCGGGAACCGATGCGCCTCCCGGCCGGCAGCCGCGCTCGCAAAGCCCGCTGCCACGGCCGGCCGATGCATCGCCGCAACAGGTTGTCAAAAATATCGAACAAGTAGAATGGTTGCGCACAAGCGACGATACGAGATCAAGTATTTGTATTTATAACAGTTATAAAACATAGATCTTGCATGCATCATTCGCTCTTTGCCATACGCGGCACACAGTTCGTTGTGTCTTCTTAGGTCGTTATAACCTAAGTTAAAAGCGTTCCGGAAAAGATGTTCGAAGATCGTGCCGCTTCCACTCGGCCGGCCCCGCGTGCGGGCTGGATTTCACGCTTGCTGGCCTCGACGGTCCTGTCGGGAACGGCCCTGTGCGGCCTCGCCGGGACGGGCCTCGCACAGGAGGCCGCCGGCGCGGTCGAACTGTCCGAACTGAGCGTGACCGGCCAGGGACGCGGCGCGACGCTCGGCGGCGCGCTCTACGGCCCCGGCGGCGCCCTGGGGGCGGTCCCGGGCTATGTCGCCAGCCGCAGCACGGTGGCGACCAAGACCGACACGCCGATCCTGGAGACCGCCCAGTCGATCTCCGTCGTCGGCCGCAAGCAGATCGAGGACCAGAACGCGCTCACCATAAATCAGGCGCTGCGCTACACGCCGAGCGTCACCACGGAGCAGCGCGGCGGCGCCGGCTCGACCCGGCTGGAGCAGTTCTACATCCGCGGCTTCACCGCCCCGATCTTCCTCGACGGCCTGCCGCTGCCCGGCAGCCGCGACGCCTCCCCCACCATCGATCCCTATCGCCTGGAGCGGGTCGACATCATCAAGGGGCCGGCCTCGGTGCTCTACGGGCAGTCGGGTCCGGGCGGCATCGTCAACCTCGTCTCCAAGGTGCCCCAGTTCGTCCGCCACGGCGAGATCTTCGTGCAGGGCGGCGGCTTCAGCGAGGTGCGCGGCGGCTTCGACGTCGGCGGCCCCGTGGGCGACGGCACGGGTGGCGTGGCCGACCAGTTCGCCTACCGGGTGGTGGGGCTGGGCTGGAAGGGCGACGGGCCGGCGGTGACGACGCAGGTCGAGCGCTTCTTCATCAATCCGAGCCTGACCTGGCGGCCCGACGCGGACACGCAGCTCACGATCATCGGCAACTACCAGCGCGATCCGTTCTCCGGCTTCTACGGCGGCTTCCCGGCGGTCGGCACGGTGTTTGCCCGCAACTTCGGCAACGGCGTGTTCGGGCGCCTGCCGGTCGACTTCTACGACGGCGACCGCGGCATCGAGCGCTCCGACCGGACCCAGGCCTCGATCAGCTACCTGTTCGACCACCGCCTCAACGAGAACCTGCGCTTCCACTCCGCCGGACGCTACCTGCGCACCGAGGGCGACTACCGCAGCGTCTACAGCGCCTTCAACGCGCAGAACGGCCCCTTCGCCAGCGGCCCGATCATCCCCCGTGCGGTGACCGGCTCGCAGGTCGGCATCGACGCCTGGACCATCGACAACAATTTCGTGGCCAATTTCGAGACCGGGCCGGTGGCGCACACGGCGCTCCTCGGCGTCGATCACCGCACCTTCCGCACCCGCACGCTGGGCGCGCCCTTCCCGGCGGCACCGGGCCTGAACGCGCTCAATCCGAACTACGACATGAACATCGCGTTCCCGGCCTTCACCACGGACGCGACCATCACCGCCGAGCAGACCGGCGTCTACTTCCAGGACCAGATCAAGTTCGACCGGCTCGTCCTGACGCTCGGCGGGCGCTACGACGTCGCCCGGCAGAGCGGCCCGACGCGCACGCTCGCCACCGGCGCCCTGGCGATCCAGAACGTCCCGGCCGACGCCTTCACCGGGCGCGCCAGCCTGCTCTACCTGTTCGACAACGGCATCGCCCCGTACGTCTCCTACAGCGAGGCGTTCGAGCCGATCGCCACGGGCCGCATCTTCGACACCGCCTTCGGGACGGTCGGGCGCATCCCGGACCCGGTCTCCAGCAACCAGTACGAGGCGGGCATCAAGTACCAGCCCCCCGGCACCGACATCCTGCTCACGGCCGCCGCCTTCGACATCCGCCGCTCCAACGCGACGCAGCCCGACCCGAACAACAGCGGCTTCGTGGTGCAGACCGGCGAGGTCGGCGTGCAGGGCATCGAGTTCGAGGCGCGGGCCAACATCAATGACAACCTGACCCTGATCGGCGGCTTCTCGATCCTCGACATCAAGAACACCCGCGACATCACCAACACCACCAACGACCTCACCGGGCAGCCGGTGCCGCTGCTGGGCCGCAGCCCGGTGCTGGTGCCCGATTCCACCGCCTCGCTGTTCGCCGATTACCGCTTCACCGACGGGCCGCTCCTCGGCCTTCAGGTCGGCGGCGGCGTGCGGTACCTCGGCCCCTCCTGGGGCGATCCGGCCAACACCTTCAAGGTGCCGGAGAGCGTGCTCGTGGATGCGGTCGCGAGCTACGACCTGAAATATCTCGACGCGACGCTTCAGGGCTTCCAGCTTCAGCTCAACGCCCAGAACCTCCTCGACGAGCGCTACGTGACCGGGTGCTTCTCCTATTCGGGTTGCTATTACGGCCTGCCGCGCACCGTCTATGCAACCCTGCGCTACCGCTGGTAGGAGGCCTCGCATGGCGGCACAGGGCAGAACGACGGCGCGTGAGCGGGCCTCCGTGGCCGGCCGGGTCGTGCTGGCGGCGGGCGGCGGCTACGGCGTCGCGGCGCTCGCCACCGCGCTGCTGTCGCTGACCCTGCCGATGGCGCGCTCCGAGGCGGTGGCGAGCGCGACGCTCGTCAGCTTTGCCGTGATGGCGGGCATCGTCGTGCTGGTCTTCTCGACGCGCACCTTCCTGCGGGCGCTGCTCACCGTCGCCGGCACGGCCCTCGTGCTCGGTGCCCTCCTCTGGCTGGCGATGGGAGGATCCGCGCCATGAAGGGAAGCTTCCGCCAGTCGATGGCGTGGCTGCACACGTGGTCCGGCCTGATCGTCGGCTGGGTGCTGTTCGCGATCTTCGTCACCGGCACCGCGAGCTACTACCGGCCGGACATCTCCCGCTGGATGCGCCCCGAACTCACGCGGGTCGAGCTGGTGGAGAACGCCGCCCTCGGCGCGGCGGCCGAGCGGGGGATCGCCTATCTCGGTCAGCACGCGGCCAAGGCGCGGACGTGGTTCATCGGCCTGCCGCAGCCGGACCGGCCGGTGCTCGATCTGTTCTGGCGCACGCGTCCCGGCGAGCCGCCGGGCCATGTCCTGCTCGATCCGCGGACGGGGACCGAATCCACGGTGCGCGAGACGCAGGGCGGCGACTTCCTCTACCGCTTCCATTTCGAGCTGCACATGCCGCCCCTCTGGGGGCGCTGGGTCGTCGGCATCTGCGCGATGATCATGCTGGTGGCGCTGATCTCCGGCATCGTCACCCACAAGCGGATCTTTGCCGACTTCTTCACCTTCCGCCGCGACAAGGCGCCCCGGCGCAGTTGGCTCGACGCCCACAACGTCACCGGCGTCCTGGCGCTGCCGTTCCACCTGATGATCACCTATACCGGGATCATCACGCTGGCGACCTTCTACATGCCCTGGGGCGTGACCGCCGCCTACAAGGGCAACGCCCAGACCTTCTTCACCGAGGCCGCCTGGATCACCACGCCGCGCCCGCCCGCCAAGCAGGCCGCCCCGCTGGCCCCGGTCGGGCCGATGGTGGAGCAGGCGCTCGCGGCCCGGCCGGAGCCGCTGGAGCGGCTCACGGTGGTCAACCCGGGCGACGCCAACGCCACCGTGGTCGCGGTGTTCGAGGAGCCGCACGGCCTCTCGCACGAGCACCCGCAGATCGCCTTCGACGGAGTGAGCGGCGCGATCCTGGAGGTCCGCGACGGCGGCCTCAAGCCCGCGGCCAAGACCTTCACGGTGATGACCGGCCTGCACGAGGGCCATTTCGCCGGCCCCCTGCTGCGGCTGCTGTTCTTCCTGTGCGGGATCATGGGCTGCGCCATGGTCGCGACGGGGGTCGTGCTCTGGTCGCTGGCCCGCCTGCCGAAGGCCGGGGAGCGACCGTTCTTCGGCCTGCGGCTGGTCCAGGCGCTGAACGTCGGCAGCATCGCCGGCCTGCCGGCGGCGGTGGCCGTCTACTTCCTCGCCAACCGGCTCCTGCCCGTCGATCTCGCCGGGCGCGAGGAATGGGAGATCCGCGCCTTCTTCGGTGCCTGGATCGTCGCGGCCCTGGTGCCGCTCGCCCGCCCGCAGCGCCGGGCGTGGTGCGAGGGTCTGGCCGCCGTCTCGGCTCTCTGCCTCGCGGTGATCGCCGCCGACATCCTGACGATCCCCGACCATCCCCTGCGGCTGGGAGGCGGCGAGGCGCTCTTCGCGTGGTTCGACGGCGCGATGCTGCTGCTCGCGGGCCTGTTCGCGCTGGCCGCCCGCAAGGTGCTGCGCTACGAGGCGCCCAAGCGGGAGCGGGCCGCGAAACCGACACCGGCCGCGGCCCCCGCCCGCTTGGCCGCGCGGCGCCCGGAGCCGACCCACGCATGACGCCCCTCGTCCTCGCCGCGAATCTGGGCCTCAGCTTCGCCGCGCTCGCCGCCCTCTGCCTCAGCCTGAACCGGCACCATGCCGAGGTGTTCGACCGCAAGGCGGAGCGGACGGCGGTCTTACGCCTGCGCCTCTTCGGCTGGGGGGCGATCGCCCTGTCCTTCCTCGTCGCCGGGCTGTTCGAGGGTTGGGCCTTCGGTCCGGTGCAGTGGATCGGCGCGCTGATCGGAGCGGCCGCGGCTCTGGTGCTGCTCCTGTCCTACCGGCCGCGCTTCGTCGCCCCCGCCGCGCTCGCAGCACTCGCCGCGGCGGCCCTGCCCTTGGTTTTCCTCGCCGCCTCGGCCTGATGCGCCCGCTGCCGCCGCCTCAGGCGCTCGCCCATGCGAGCCGCCTGCTCGCCGCGCACGGCTTTCGCGAGACCGCCCGCAACGCGCGCGGCGACAGCCTCTACCTCGCCCGCGGCGAGGGGCCGGAGCGGCTGCGGCTGTCGAACCATGCCCGCACGCCGAAGCAGCGGCGGGTCCACCCGGAGGTGATGGCGAGCCTCGTGATCCGCGCGCCGAAGACGGAAGCGCAGGTCGCCGCCCTGGTGGAAGCCGCCCTGCGCGACTTCGCGGGCGGCCTCGCCCGGCAGGCCTCCCGCCTCACAGGGCCGCGCTGACCCGGCGCATCCGGCGCCGGTCCTGCGCCTCCTACGCGGCCGACGCGCTCCGGCCGGCGATGGCGTTGCCGTCGGTGATTCTCTACGCGCCCCGATGTGCCGCCGCTGCTTCGAGCGCGTCAGCACTGGACACAAGCTTGGCAATCTGACCATCCTCAAATCAGACTTGTGCGCCCGGTGAATCGCACCATCAGCACGCGAGGCAGCAATCGACAGGGGAATGGTCTTGGCTCTGCCAATCGTATTCAACAACACGGTGTTCCGCGCCGGACAGTTTGCGGGCGCAACCATATCAAACAACAATGGCACAAGCTTTACCGTCGATAGCATCAACCGAGATTACAACGTCGTTGCCAATGGATCCGTATCGAACCCCAACGATCCGGTAAATTTCTCTATCAATCGGTTCGGAGTGGAGGCCAACCCGACTTATTACGCGACAAATTTCGACAATCCGGATTTCCTCGTGCTCGCAAGCCAGCCGAACGCAGCCGGCGGCGCCAGCAGCTATATCGTTCTGTCGAACAGTCCGCTCACGCTCGGACAGGTCGTGAATGTGAGCAATACAGCTCTGGGCGACTACAACGTCCTCTGTTACGGCTCGGGCACCCGCATCCTGACCGAGCGCGGCGAGGTGGCCGTCGAGGATCTGCGCGCGGGCGACGTCGCCGTCACCGCGTCCGGCGCGCGCCGGCCGGTCACCTGGATCGGCCATCGCGTCTTCGACGGCGGCGGCAAGGCCCTGCACCATGATCGGCAGCCCGTCCGCGTGCGCGCGGGCGCCTTCGGCGGCGGCCTGCCGACCCGCGACCTCTTCCTCTCGCCGGGCCACCCGGTCCTGGTCGGGGCGGATGCCGACCACGAGGGCGGCGTGCTCGTGCCCGTGATGTGCCTCATCAACGGCACCACGATCGCTCGCGAGGCAGTCGAGGCCGTCACCTACTGGCACGTCGAACTCGACGCCCACGACATCCTGCTGGCCGAGGGACTGCCGGCCGAGAGCTACATCGACGGCGGGGACCGTGCCTTCTTCGTCGAAGGCTCCGACCACGCCCTGCACAACCCCGATTTCGTGCCCGACGGCTGGGACGGCCGCTGCCGGCCGGTGGCCGCGGACGGGCCGCGGGTCGAGGCCGAGCGCCTGCGTCTCGACGCCGTCTTCGCGGCCACCCTGGACCGTCACGGCGCATGGTCGGACGGAGAGTTGGTGCTGTAGGCCGGCAGAACGCCACCGGCCAGATTGTGCAACCCGTGCGTCAGAGGCCGGCGCTCGCTCGGAGCACCCGGCGGCGCTCCGCGGGCAGTTCGAACACCCCGGACCACAGGCCGAGACGGCGGCCCCAGGCGCGGCGGTCCTGGTCGGTGTAGTCGGCCGAGACGCTGCGGTCGGCCACAGCGTATCCGCTGGCGACCATCCAGGCAGCGAGATCATCCTGCCCGAGGCGACACACGACGCCGGCGCTGCCTTCCGCGGCGGCGCGCGGCTCGCAGGCGAGAGCGTTGCGCCCGATCCGCGCCGCCAGGGCGGCGGTGGCCACGCGGCCGCAAGGATAGCCGCGCTCGTGCCCGTCGAAGCAGATCTGGTCGAGGTCGGGGGCGTCGATGCCGTGGAGGCGTAGGCGCCGGCCGCCGATCTCGATCGTGCTCCCGTCGATGACGGTGGCAGGGCCGCTCACCGTCCGAAGCGCACCCTCGTCCGCGCGGGCCGGGGATGCCTGGAATCCGGCCAGCAGCGCCAGCGCGGGAACGAGGAGCGCAGCGAGCAGGCGGCGGGGGCCCGGCTCGTCCGGGGGCCGATCCCCGTTGGATCGGGCCGGGCTGGCGATGGTGCCGGCGAGGCAGGCGGCGTAGATCAGCAGGATGGTGGCGGTGAGCGACATCGGAATGGGTCTCGCGCGGAGAGTGGGGCGGGCGCGCCGGTCAGGGCCGCGCCGTCGATGCCGCTGTCTCGCAAACCCGATGGCGCGCGGACCTGACGCTGCCTGTCAGCCTCGCGTCAGCCGGAGGCGGTCACACCCGATCCGCTCCATGGTCCGTTCCCTACTCCTCCTCGCTCTGGTCGCCCTTGCCTCGATCTTCGCTCCTTGCCTCGGCGCCGTGCCGGCGCGGGCCGACGACGACGGCGAGCGGGCGCGCCGCGCCCTAGAGC
>JAGTAM010000596.1 GCA_023422485.1 Pseudomonadota bacterium
TTTTCCCCTGTCTCTCTCGACCATCCGCCGCATATGCGGAAGGGCACTGGCAGAGGCAGTTGCGCCGGACACCGGCCTCGGGCTACTTCGCCGCTCGAAGAGTTGAACAGGCTTACGCGCGTATGAGGAACCTCATCACGATCCTCGGGCTGATGGTGCTGGTCGGCACGGAAGTGTTCGCCGCGGCCATAGCTGCCGGCTGGGCACTCGCCGGACTGCTCGACCTCGGTGACCAGGTCGGTCACATCCTCATGGGCCTGTTCAGCCTCGTCGCCGCTTGGATCATGGTCCAGCTCTGGCGCCGTGCGACCGAAGCCGAGCCGATCGGAACGACGAAACGTCGATAGAGGGGGATCTCGCGGTGACGTCATCACGAAGTCGCGATAGAATTCCCTTCTGCTGCGATCCGTTTGTCCTCTGCATTCAGATCGCGACGCGATATTCGGACGTCTCGCGCGCGATCGGGCACCGGATCCTCGAGCACAGCCCCCCTGCGGTCCGACCCGCCCCGCTTCCAAACGAGTGCCTGCCATGAAAGCCCGCATCGTCGTCACCTTGAAGACCGGCGTTCTCGACCCTCAGGGGAAGGCGATCGAGGCGGCCCTGAAGTCGTTCGGGATCGAGGAGGTCTCCGGCGTGCGTCAGGGCAAGGTGTTCGACCTGGAGGTCGCGTCCGAGAACCGCGAACTGGCCGAGGCGACGCTGAAGGCCGCCTGCGAGAAGCTGCTCGCGAACACCGTCGTCGAGAACTACACCGTCGAGATCGCCTGATGCGCGCCGCCGTCGTCGTCTTTCCGGGCTCGAATCGCGACGGCGACGTGGCCCGTGCGCTCCGCCGCTCCGGCGCGGAGGTCGTCAGCGTCTGGCACGCCGACACCGAACTGCCGGCGGGTACCGATCTCGCGGTGGTGCCGGGCGGCTTCTCCTATGGCGACTATCTGCGCTGCGGTGCCATCGCCGGCCGGGCGGCGGCCATGGATGCGGTGCGTGCGCACGCCGCCCGCGGCGGCCTCGTTCTCGGTATCTGCAACGGCTTCCAGATCCTGTGCGAGTCCGGCCTCCTGCCCGGCGTGCTGATGCGCAACGTCAACCGCCGCTTCATCTGCCATCGGCAGTTCCTGCGTGTCGAGCGCACGGACACGCGCTTCACCTCGGCCTACACCGAGGGTCGGGTGATCGACGTCTGCGTGGCGCATGGCGAGGGCAACTACTTCGCCGATTCCGAGACGATCCACCGTCTCGAGGGCGAAGGCCGCGTGGCGTTCCGCTATTGCGACGCCAACGGGACCCTGACGGAGGATGCGAACCGCAACGGCTCGCTCAACTCCATCGCCGGCATCTATTCCGAGAAGCGCAACGTGCTGGGCATGATGCCCCACCCGGAAAACTTCGTCGACAGCCTCGTCGGCGGCACCGACGGCAAGGGGCTGTTCGACAGCCTGGCGGCCTGAAGCTTCTCGGCCCCGTCTCAGAGGGGCCGAAAGAGCCGGATGCAGAGGGGCCTTTAGTGCCCCTCGAATTCCATCAGCGTGCGGACCGTGACGCCGAGGTCGCGCAGGCGCTGGGCGCCACCGATCTCCGGCAGGTCAATGACGAAGCAGGCGGCGATCACCTCGGCGCCGAGCTGGCGCAGCAGGTTCACCGCCGCCGTCGCGGTGCCACCGGTGGCGATGAGGTCATCGACGAGGATCACCCGGTCGCCCGGCTTGATCGCATCGACGTGGATCTCGATCTCGTCGGTGCCGTATTCTAGCGCGTAGGCCGTCGAGACGGTCTTGTGGGGCAGCTTGCCCTTCTTGCGGATCGGCACGAAGCCCGAGGAAAGCTGGTGCGCCACCGCGCCGCCGAGGATGAAGCCGCGCGCCTCGATGCCCGCGACCTGATCGATCCGCCCGCCCGCGTAAGGATGCACCAGCGAATCGACCGCGCGGCGGAACGAGCGCGGATCGCTGAGCAGGGTGGTGATGTCGCGGAAGATGATGCCCGGCTTAGGATAGTCGGGAATCGAGCGGATCGAATCCTTCAGGGCGGAGTGGCGGCGGACTTCCATGCGGGGCGCTCGATTCTTTTCGAAGATCGCGGCGGTTAGAGCAGAAGGCTCGGCATGAAGCCAAGCCTCTGCCCTGTCAGGCGGCGGCCTTTCGCAGAAGGCCGATCAACTCGCGGTGCAGCACCTCGTTGCCGCAGGCCACCGAGCGGGCGGCGAGCGGCTCGGCGCCGCCGTCGGCACTGGTGACGAAGCCGCCGGCCTCGCGCACGAGGATGATCCCCGCCGCGATGTCCCAGGTCTGGAGGTCGCGTTCCCAGTACAGGTCGGTCCGGCCGCAGGCGACATAGGCGAGGTCGAGCGCCGCCGAGCCGAGGCGGCGGGTGCCGCCGGAGACCGCCATCACTGCGGCGACCTCCTTCAGCAGGCGGCCGTGGCTGCCGCGTCCGAGATAGGGCGTGCCGTAGGCGACCAGCGCGTCGGCGAAGTCCTGGCGGCCGGAGACGCGCAGGCGCCGGTTGTTGAGGAAGGCGCCCTTGCCGCGCTCGGCGATGAACAGTTCGTCCTTGGCCGGGTCGTAGATCACGCCGGCGACGATCTGGCCGTCGCGCTCCAGCCCGACCGAAATCGCGAAATGCGGGATGCCGTGCAGGAAGTTCGTGGTGCCGTCGAGGGGATCGACGTGCCACGTGTGGCTCTTGTCGGTGCCCTCGATGTTGCCGCTCTCCTCCATGATGAGGCCGTAGCCCGGCCGCGCCTTCATCAGCGCGTCGCGCAACACCTCCTCGGCCTTCCGGTCGGCGGCCGAGACGAAGTTGCCCGGCCCCTTGCGCGAGACCTGAAGGTTCTCGATCTCGCCGAAGTCGCGCTTGAGCCCGCGGGCGGCCTTGCGCACGGCATCGACCATGACGGTCATGAGGGGAGAGTTGATCATGCGGGTCGGCTCGCAGCCCCTGGAAGGAGGCCTTGCTGGAAGAGGGTTCTGTCAGCGCTTCTATACGCCTCGCGCCGCAGCGCCAGGGGGGATCGGTGCAGGGCCGGTATCCGGCGGGAACCGCCGACCGGGACACACCGCCCTCAGGTGAGGTTGGCGAGAAGCCGAGCCGCCGCCCCCTCCGGATCGGG
>JAGTAM010000051.1 GCA_023422485.1 Pseudomonadota bacterium
CTCTCGATCGGGCCGCGGGCGCTGATCCACCCCCGGCGCTCATCGGGCCGGCGCCCGCGCCGAAGCCCGGCCATAAGGCGCCGGTCTACCCCCCGCGCCCCGGCGTGCCGCACCGCGAAAACCTTCGCCCGGTGGAGTTCCTGGCGACTTCCGGCTCGCTCGTGGATCTCTCCGCCTACGCGCGGGTCGGCCCGTTCCGCGAGGACTTCTTCATCGATGCGGTCGATCTCGAATGGTGCTTTCGCGCCTGGGCGCGGGGCCGGAGCTGCTGGATGGACCCGGGCACCGCAATCCCGCACAGCGTGGGGCGCGGCACGATCCGCGCGCGGTTCCTGCCCGTGGCGATGCCCGACCAGCCGCTGTTCCGCATGGCGGTCTACGTGCGCAACACCGCCTATGGCTGGCGCCTGCCGCACGTGCCGGCCCGGTGGAAGCTGAAACAGGCGGCCTACCTGCCGCTGCAGATCGGACTGTACTGGAGCCGGCACCGGTTCTCACCCCGCGTGCTGGCACGCCTGCTCGCGGCGGTGGCGCAGGGGCTGGCCGGTCGCCTCGGCCGGCCGGCGGACGCGCCACCGTGACCGCCCCCCTCACGGCGGCCCTCGACGTCGTCATCGTCAACTGGAATGCCGGGGAGCAACTCCGGGCCTGCCTCGCGAGCCTGGCCGCGAGCGAGGGGGCGGAGCACCTGCGCGTCGTCGTGGTCGACAACGCCTCCGGCGACGGATCGGCGGAAGGTCTCGACCTGCCGGGCCTCGCGCTCACGCTGCTGCGAAACCGCGACAATCTCGGCTTCGCCCGCGCCTGCAACCAGGGTGCGGCGCTGGGATCGGCCGACGCGATCCTGTTCCTCAACCCCGACACGGGTGTCAGCCGGGACGGCATCACCATCGCCCGCGCGCGGCTCGATGCGGAGCCCGGCACCGGCATCGTCGGCGCCCGGCTGGTCGATGAGGCGGGCCACACCCACCGCACCTGCGCCCGCCACCCGACGGGGCCGAGCCTGATCGCTCACACCCTGTTCCTCGACCGCCTGCTGCCCGGCCGCGTGCGCCCGCACTTCCTGCTCGATTGGGACCACGCCGAGACCCGCGCCGTCGATGCGGTGATGGGTGCCTTCCTGATGATCCGGCGCCCGCTCTTCGCCCGTCTCGGCGGGTTCGACGAGCGTTTCTTCGTCTATTGGGAGGATGCCGATCTCTGCGCCCGCGCCGCCGCGGCGGGCGCGCCCGTGTGCCATGTCGCAGAGGCCGAGATCCGCCACCGTGGCCAGGGCACCACCGAGGCGGTGAAGGATCGCCGCCTGTTCTACTTCCTGCGGGCGCAGGCGCTCTACGCGCGCAAGCATCACGGCCGGGCGGCCTCTCTGGCCGTGCTGGCCGCCGCGCTCGCCGTGAACCTGCCGGTGCGGCTCGGCCGGGCGCTGGTGCGGGGCGCACCGGGCGATGCGGGTGCGGTGATCCGCGCAGGGCGAATGCTCGTGACGGCCCTGCCGGGCCTGTTGACCCGAGGCGGCCGATGAGGCTTGCCTGAAGCGGGGACATCTTGTCGTCCGCGGCGGCCTCCGTCATGGTGCCGCGCTCCGGACGGTCCCGCTTGCACCCGCGGCGGGCGGCTGAACGGGGAGCGGCGTGTACGACAGTGCGGACAAGGGCTTTCGACCGGCGGACCTGTCGCCCGCCCTCTACCGCGCGGCCTTCGACGGCGCGCCGGTGGGCCTCGCCGTCTTCACGCCCGACGGGCGCACGATCCGCACCGCCAACGCGTGCCTGTGTCGTTGGCTCGGCTACGCGCCGGGTCGTCTCGACGGTCGCCCGGTTGACCAGGTGATCGGCCGCGAGGCCTTCGGCGAGGGAGCCCCCGAGGTGAAGGCCGGCATCCGCCGCTGGCTGCGGGCGGACGGCGCCAGCCTCGACCTGCGCCTGACCCTCTCAGGCGAGGACGCGGCGGAGACGGTGGCGGTGGTGACCCTGGTCGATGCCGACGATCTGGTCCGGGCCGAGCAGAACCGCGACGCCCTGACGGCGGCGGGACTCGGCGAGTGGCGCTGGGACCTCGTGACCGGGCAGATGGTGTTCTCCCGCCGCGCGGCGCAGATCCTCGGCTACGCGCCGGGTCGCTCCGTCACCTGGGAGGGGATGCGGGGCCAAGTCGATCCGGAGGATGCCGAGCGGATCCAGGCCGCGGTCGCGGCCGCCATCGCAGAGCGCCGCCCCTACGCCTTCCAGACCCGCTTCCGCCGCGCCACCGACGGCGCCGAGATCTGGATCGGCGCCCGCGGCGAGGCGCTGCTCGCCGCCGACGGCACGCCGGTCGGCATCGTCGGCGTGGTGCAGGACGTGACCACGCGGGTGGAGGCCCGGGAGGCCCTGGCCGAGCGCGAGGAGCGCTTGCGGGTCGCCACCACGGTGGCCAATCTCGGCATCTTCGAGTGGCACGTCCTCGACGACCGGGCGACCTGGGAGAACGAGCGGATGTTCGCGATCTTCGGCCGTCGGCCGGAAGAGGGCAGCATCGGCAAGGCCACCTTCCTGAAGCAGATCCTGCATCCCGAGGACCGGCCCGTCTTCCGGCAGGCGATCCTGCGGGCTTTGCGCGAGGACGTGATCCTGCACGCGACGGGGCGCATCCGCCGCCACGACGACGGCCAGTGGCGCACCATCGACATGGCGGGGCGCTTCGAGCGGGCCCGGCCGGGCGGCCTGCCCCGGCGCCTGATCGGCGTCGTGGCCGACGTGACCGACCGCCACCTCTCCGAGGAGCGGCGCAGCCTGCTGATCCGCGAACTGCACCACCGGGTGAAGAACACGCTCGCCACGGTCCAAGCCATCGTCGGCTCGACGGCGCGCACCGCCACCAGCATCGACAGCTTCCACGAGGCCTTCGTCGGACGCATCAAGTCGCTCGCCCACACCCACAGCGTGCTCACCGAGGCGACGTGGCAGACGGCGAGCCTGCGCGACCTGCTCGCCTCCGAGTTGATGCCCTATGCCGAGAGCGAGACCGAGACGTCGCCGGATCTGCGCATCGTCCTCGACGGCCCGGCGGTCGATCTGCCGTCGGAGGTCGCGGTCCCGATCGGCATGGCGATCCACGAGCTGACCACCAACGCCGCCAAGTCCGGCGCCCTCTCGACCGGCCGCGGCCGGATCACCATCACCTGGAGCGTCGAGGCCGGCGTGCTGCACCTCGATTGGCGCGAGAGCGGCGGCCCCACCGTCGCCCCGCCGACCCGCCAGGGCTTCGGCTCACGCCTGCTTCAGCGGGTGCTGACGACCCAGGTCCAGGCGCAGATCACCACGGATTACGCGCCGGAAGGGTTCCACCTGACGCTGGCCGCGCCGCTGCCGATGCGCAACCCGGCGCTCAACCCGCTCGCCTGAGGAAGCGCCCGCAAGCCACCCTCAGGCGGCGCCGCGCGCTTCCTCCCCGCCGGCATTCACGAAGCTCTTCAGCTCGTCGAGCGAGCCGAAGGTGAAGCGACCGCGCGGCGTATCCGCCTCGATCGAGCCGTCGGAGAACATCACGTAGG
>JAGTAM010000111.1 GCA_023422485.1 Pseudomonadota bacterium
CGGCCGCCCCGTCCGGGCGCCCTCCCGCTGGGGCATCGGCCGGGCGGTCGGGCCGCACGATCGGGTGCGCTTCCGGGCCGGGCAGCGGGCGTGCGGTGCCGAGAAGCCCCGTGATCCTCTCCAAAAGATCCTGCATGTCGAAGGGTTTGGCGATGATGTCGTCGTGTGGTGCGTCCGCTCCGCGGGTAGGGCTGATCTCGTGGACATTGGCCGACATCATCGCGATCCGGGCGGTGAAGCCCGTCTCACGCAACGTTTTTGCCACCTCCCAGCCGGTCATGCCGGGCATGGCGATGTCGAGCAGGATCAGCGCCGGTTCGCAGGCCCTCGCCAAGGTGAGGCAGGCGGGTCCGTCGGGTGCCTCGGCGACGGTGAAGCCGAGGGGCTCGAGGATCTCGCGCATCAGGGCGCGGTGGGCCGGATCGTCGTCGGCGACGAGGACGGTCCGGCCGGTTTCCGTCAGGGCGGGCCGCGCCAGCGCCGCCGGAGCCGGCATCGCGGCGGGCGCCGGGCGGTTCACCGAGGCCAGCATGAGCCGCACCCGGAAGCAGGTGCCCTCCCCGACCCGGCTCTCGACGGTGATCTCGCCGCCCATCACCTGCGCCAGCAGGCCGGCGATGGTGAGCCCGAGCCCCGTGCCCGGTGCGGCGCGGGCGGCGGGCATCGAGCCGCGCTCGAACGGCTCGAAGATCCGGCCGAGATCGGCCTCGGGGATGCCGAGCCCGGTGTCGCGGATCGTGAACACCGCGACCTGGCCGCGATAGGTCATCTCTAGGGCGACCTCGCCCTGCGCCGTGAACTTGATGGCGTTGGAGAGGAGGTTGAGCAGGATCTGGCGCAGGCGCTTCTCGTCGGTCGCCACGACTGCCGGCAGGATCTCGGGCCTCGTGAAACGGAAGCTCAGGCCGGCGCCCTCCGCCTGCAGGCGCACCATATCGACGATCTGCGTCAGGAAGTCGGCGAGCCGGATCTCGTTGCGGTGGGTCTGGAGCCGGCCGGCCTCCATCCGCGAGATGTCGAGCAGGCCGTCGATCAGGCCGGAGAGGTGCTGGGCGCTGCGGCGGATCACCCGGATGCCGTTGCGGCGCGGCTCGGGGATCGTCGGATCGCCTTCGAGCAACTGCGCGTAGCCGAGCACGGCGTTGAGCGGCGTGCGCAATTCGTGGCTGATGCCGACGACGTAGCGGCTCTTGGCGAGGTTGGCGGCCTCCGCCGTCTCCTTGGCCTGCTGGAGCTTGGCGTCGGTGACCTTGTGGGCGGCGATCTCGGCCTCGTAGAGGGCGGTCTGGCGGGCGGTCTCCTCCTGCGCCACCCGGCGGCTCTCCTGCGCCAGCACGAACAGCCACGCGACGACGCCGAGGATGACGATCAGGATGAAGAACAGGCTGGTGAGCGCGGCCCGCAGTGTCTCCGTATGCTCCGGGTGCCCGGCGGCGGCGCTGGCATGGACGATGGCCAGGATCAGCCCGATCACCGTGATCAGCGTCAGCATCAGGGCGAGGTAGCGGCCGAGCGGAGCGCCGATCCAGGCGGCGGTGCGGGCGGGCAGGACGCGGGCGAGGGTCTCGCGCGCTTGGTTCTCCAGGCGCCCGTGCGGCTTGCACAGGTCGCCGCAGCGGGCGTCCAGCGAGCAGCAGAGCGAGCAGATCGGCCCGGAATAGGCCGGGCAATGGGCCATGTCCTCGGCCTCGAACGGGTGCTCGCAGACCCGGCAGGTGATCTCCGGCCGGTCCCAGCCGGTCTGCGGTTCGCGGGCGAGATAGCGCTTGCCCCCGGTCGCCCAGGCGATGGCGGGCGCTGCGGCAAAGGCGGTGGCGAGCGCCAGCATCGGCGCGAAGGGCTGGAGCGCCTGCCCGCACAGGCCGGCATGGATCAGGCCGCCGGCGACGAGCGAGAGCACCATCGCCCCGGTGCCGACGGGGTTGATCGCGTAGAGATGCGCCCGCTTGAACTCGATGCCCGGCGGCGAGAGCCCGAGCGGCTTGTTGACGGCCAGATCCGCGGCCAGCGCCCCGACCCAGGCCGAGACCACGCAGGCATAGAGCGGCAAGGTGCTCTCGATGGTCTTGTCGATGCCGAGTTCCATCAGCAGCAGGGCGATGGCGACGTTGAAGACGAGCCAGACCACCCGCCCTGGATGGCTGTGGGTGAGGCGCGAGAAGAAGTTCGACCACGCGATCGAGCCGGCATAGGCGTTGGTCACGTTGATCTTGAGTTGCGAGATCACCACGAACAGGCCGGTCAGCGCCAGCGCGACGCCGGGGGAACCCGAGACGTAGCCGAAGGCGACGGCGTACATCTGCGTCGGCTCGGCGGCGCGCTCCGGCGAGACGCCGTGGCCGAGCGCCAGCACCGTGAGGAAGGCGCCGAGCAGGATCTTCAGCATCCCCGGCACGATCCAGCCGGCGCCGGCCGAGAGCACCCCGGTCCACCAGCGCCAGTCGCCCTTGCCGCGGGGGGGCGGCATGAAGCGCAGGAAGTCGACCTGCTCGCCGACCTGGGCCAGCAGCGCCAGCAGGATGCCCGAGGCGAGCCCGAACAGGCGCAGGTCGAAGCCCGCCCCCGCCGCCTCCAGGCCAGGATAGCCGGTGAACGCCTCGAGCGGCACCGGGCCCGAGAGCCAGATGCAGATGAGCGGAAGCAGGTTGAGGCCGATCCAGAGCGGCTGGGTCCAGAGCTGGAAGCGGCTGATCAGGCGGATGCCGTAGATGACGAGCGGGATCACCGCCCCCGCACTGACGATGTAGCCGATCCAGAGCGGCAGGCCGAAGCAGAGCTGCAGCGCCAGCGCCATGATCGCCGCCTCGATGGCGAAGAACAGGAAGGTGAAGCCGGCATAGATCAGCGAGGTGATGGTGGAGCCGAGATAGCCGAAGCCCGCCCCGCGGGTGAGGAGATCGATATCGACCCCGTAGCGGGCGGCGTAGATCGTGATCGGCGCGGCGGTGGCGAAGATGATGAGCCCGACGACGAGCACGGCGGCGAACGTGTTGGTGAAGCCCGTGGCGAGCACCAGCGTCCCGCCGATGGCCTCCAGCGCCAAAAACGACAGCGAGCCGAGCGCCGTCTGCGCGATGCGGAAGGGCGACCAGCGCCGCGCCTTCTTGGCGGTGAAGCGCAGGGCGTAGTCTTCCAGCGTCTCGTCGGCGACGAGGCGGTTGTAGTCGCGACGGATCGGGATGATGGACCGGGCGCTCAGGGGGCCGTCCTCACGATGAGCGGATCACCGGCTTGCAACGGATGTGCCGACCCTGTCTCTCAGTGCGCGGCACGAGACATCCCTAAACGTCGATGCTCACGGAATCGAGAGCGTCACGCTACGGGCCGGGATGCCGGCCGGACATACGCAAAACAGCGTATGGGTGCGCCGCATCATCAAGCCTAGCCTCATCTCCTGTTCGAGCACGGCCGCCGACCGGCAGAGCCGCGCCGACACCAGATCA
Source organism: Pseudomonadota bacterium (assembly GCA_023422485.1). Classification (GTDB taxonomy): domain Bacteria; phylum Pseudomonadota; class Alphaproteobacteria; order Rhizobiales; family Beijerinckiaceae; genus Methylobacterium. The sequence continues at coordinate 3,444 of JAGTAM010000111.1, forward strand.
GGGGTTCAGGCACGATGGCGGACGATAAGGGCAAGGATCGCGAGAAGGGCCTGGAATCGGCCCTGCGGCGCAAGCTTCTCATGGGCCTGGCGGGCCTTCCCGCCCTGGCGATGATGCCGCGAGGGGCGTTCGCCGCCGCTCCGACGTCCGCCGTCAACACGACCGGCCTGGCGGTGACCGACACGGAAGTCACGGTCGGCATCCTGCACTCGGCGACCGGCACGATGGCGATCTCCGAGACCGGCTCGATCCAGGCCGAGAAGCTCGCCATCGCCCAGATCAACGAGGCCGGCGGCGTCCTCGGCCGCAAGATCAAGATCATTCAGGAGGACGGCGCCTCCGACTGGCCGACCTTCGCCGAGAAGGCCAAGAAGCTCCTCGTCAACGATCACTGCGCCGCGGTGATGGGCTGCTGGACCTCGGCCTCGCGCAAGGCCGCGCTGCCGGTGTTCGAGCAATACAACGGTCTCCTCTACTACCCGACCTTCTACGAGGGCCTGGAGCAGTCCAAGAACGTCATCTACACCGGCCAGGAGGCGACGCAGCAGATCCTCGCCTCGCTCGATTGGGTGGCGAAGGAGAAGGGCGCCAAGTCGTTCTTCATGGTCGGCTCGGATTACATCTGGCCGCGCACCTCGAACAAGATCGCCCGCAAGCACATCGAGAACGTGCTCAAGGGCACGGTCTCGGGTGAGGAATACTTCCCGCTGGGCCACACCCAGTTCAACTCGGTCATCAACAAGATCAAGCTGAAGAAGCCCGACGTGATCTTCGCCGACGTGGTCGGCGGCTCGAACGTCGCCTTCTACAAGCAGCTCAAGGCGGCCGGCATCGACCTCAACAAGCAGACCCTGCTGACGATCTCGGTCACCGAGGACGAGATCGACGGTATCGGCGGCGACAACATCGCCGGCGCCTATTCCTGCATGAAGTACTTCCAGTCGCTGAAGAACCCGAACAACGAGAAGTTCGTCGCCGCCTTCAAGAAGATGTGGGGCGACAAGACCGTCATCGGCGACGTGACCCAGGCCGCCTATCTCGGACCGTTCCTGTGGAAGATGGCGGTCGAGAAGGCCGGCTCCTTCGATGTCGACAAGGTCGCTGCGGCCTCCGCCGAGATCGAGTTCAAGGAGGCTCCGGAAGGCTACGTGAAGATCCACCCGAACCATCACCTCTGGTCGAAGACCCGCGTCGCCAAGGCCCTGCCGACGGGCCAGTTCGAGGTGGTTTACGAGAGCCCCGAGCTGATCGAGCCGAATCCCTTCCCGAAGGGCTACCAGTAAGTACGTGAACCGGTAACGACGCGAGGGGTTGGACGGGGCCCGCCGTCCAACCCCTCAATGTTTCCTGCTCCAGCTTTTTGCGGGGGAAGATTTATGGAATGGCG
>JAGTAM010000112.1 GCA_023422485.1 Pseudomonadota bacterium
CTTCGGCGGTGATGCGCGCGTAGAATGCATGGCGGCGCGCCACGACCTCCGGGCTGCGGTTCACGCCCCAGCGGTCCTCGGCCTCGGCCAGGGCCGCCATGATGCCGAGCGTCACCTCGCTGGCCTCGGGTCTGTCGGCGGCGGCAAAGCGCAGATCCAGGCGGCGCAGTTCGGCACTGAGATGGTGCAGGAAGGCGGCGTCCTCGACGAAGGCGTTGAGATCGGCCATTAGCAGCGTCGCGCCGCGGCGGTGGCAGAGGCGCAACGCGTCGTGCAGGCGCGGCCCGATCCGGCCTTGCCCTTCCTCACCGGTCTCGACGATCTCCGCGGCGAGCGGGCCGCGGCCGCGCCGATAGAGGGCGATCGCGGCGCGCTGCGCGGCCAGGGGCGCGCCGGTGCGGCCGTCCCCGGACAGGCCGGCATGGAGATAGGCGACGAAGGGGTCTGAGAACATCTGAGGGGCCGTGTTGCATCTCCGTGGCGACGCCCGGGGATACCGGGCGCCGAGCCGCGACAGGTCTTCAGCTTTTGGCTATCTGATGTGCTCGACATTTGAGGGCCCATCAATATGAACGAATTTGCCGAGGGGGTGTCCGTCGCCGTGGCGGTCAGGCTTGGCGGTACGCTGCAGATCGGTACGAACAGGGTCGAGGTGCTCGATCTTCTGGTGGTGTTCGAAGCCATTCGACGGACGGGGTCGATCAAAGGCCTCGCCGAGACTCTCGGCCTATCCTATCGCGCGGCCTGGGCGCGGCTGCAGGCGTATGAAGCGGCTCTCGGGCAGCCGCTCGTGCGCAAGACCCGCGGCCAAGGCTCGGAACTGACGGAGTTCGGAGCGGCTCTGGCGGAATCGTTCACCTCTGCGCTTCCGGGGCTCGATGCGAGCCTCGGGCGCGAGACCCGTGCCATCGAGCATCGTGTGCGTCGCCTGCTCACCGGCCGGGCCGGCAGGCTGAGGCTCGCGGCAAGCCATGACCCGCTGCTGATCGAGATCCTGCGGGAGATCCCGGCCGAGCAGGGCGAGATCGAACCGTCGGTGATGGGCAGCAGCGCGGCGGTGAAGCTCCTCCTCGACGGCGGGGTCGATGCGGCGGGCTTCCACTGCGGCGTCCTCGATCCCGAACAGGCCGATGCGCCGTTCTCGGAGTTGGCAACGAGCGCAGGGCTCGTGACGCACAGGCTGTTCGAGCGCGAGCAGGGTCTGCTGCTCGCCCCCTGCAACCCCCTCGGCATCCGCACCCTCGCCGACCTGACGGCGGAGGGCGTGCGCTACGTCAACCGCCAGCGGGGATCGGGTACGCGCAACTGGTTCGACCGCATGCTGGCGGAGGCCGGCCTCTCGCCCGACGCGATCCATGGCTACGCGGTCGAGGAGTTCACGCATCAGGCGGTGGCGGCGGTGATCGCCTGCGGCGCGGCCGATGCCGGGCTTGGCGTGCGGGCGGCGGCCGAAAGGCTCGGTCTCGATTTCCTGTCGGTCGGGTGGGAGACGTACTACCTCGCCGCGAGCCGCGCCCTCGCCGGCTCGGCGTTCGACGCGTTGATCGCCGCCGTGAGGGCGCGTGCCGCGCGCACCTCCGGCTACCGGCCTGCCGGTCCGGAAGCGCCCGGTGCCCTGGCGGTGCCCGCTTCACGCGGCGGACTTTCAGGCCGGTGAGGTCACGGGGTCCGAGCGTCTCCGGGCTCGCCGCGACCCCCGGCGCAGGCCCATCCGGTGAGACGAAAAAACCCCGGCCTTGCGGCCGGGGCTGAAGTCGATCTGGAACTGCTGGAAATCCTAGAAGAACCCGAGCTTCTTCGAGGAGTAGCTGACCAGCATGTTCTTGGTCTGCTGGTAGTGATCGAGCATCATCTTGTGGGTCTCGCGGCCGATACCGGACTGCTTGTAGCCGCCGAAGGCCGCGTGCGCCGGATAGGCGTGGTAGCAGTTCGTCCAGACGCGGCCGGCCTGGATCGCGCGGCCGAAGCGGTAGGCGCGGGTTCCGTCGCGGGTCCACACGCCGGCACCGAGGCCGTAGAGCGTGTCGTTGGCGATCGAGAGCGCCTCCTCGTCGTCCTTGAAGGTCGTGACCGAGAGGACGGGCCCGAAGATCTCCTCCTGGAAGATCCGCATCTTGTTGTGGCCCTTGAACACCGTCGGCTGCATGTAGAAGCCGTCGGCCAGATCGCCCTCGCGGGTGCCGCGGGCGCCGCCGGTGAGGCACTCGGCGCCTTCCTGCTTGCCGATATCGACGTAGCTCAGGATTTTTTCCAGCTGCTCGGAGGAAGCCTGGGCGCCGATCATGGTCGCCGGGTCGAGGGGCGAGCCCTGCGTGATCGCCTCGACGCGCTTGATCGCGCGCTCGATGAAGCGGTCGTAGATCGACTCGTGCACCAGCGCGCGGCTGGGGCAGGTGCAGACCTCGCCCTGGTTGAGGGCGAACATGGTGAAGCCTTCGAGCGCCTTGTCGAAGAAGTCGTCGTCCTCGTTGGCGACATCGGCGAAGAAGATGTTCGGCGACTTGCCACCCAGCTCCAGCGTCACCGGGATCAGGTTCTGCGAGGCGTACTGCATGATGAGGCGGCCGGTGGTCGTCTCACCGGTGAAGGCGATCTTGGCGATGCGCGGCGAGGAGGCCAGCGGCTTGCCGGCCTCCAGGCCGAAGCCGTTGACGACGTTGATCACGCCCGGAGGCAGCAGGTCCCCGATCAGTTCCAGCACCACGAGGATCGAGGCCGGGGTCTGCTCGGCGGGCTTGAGCACCACGCAGTTGCCTGCCGCCAGAGCCGGCGCCAGCTTCCACACCGCCATCAGGATGGGGAAGTTCCACGGAATGATCTGGCCGACGACGCCGAGCGGCTCGTGGAAGTGGTAGGCCACCGTGTCGTGGTCGATCTCGGAGATCGCCCCTTCCTGCGCCCGCACGCAGCTCGCGAAGTAGCGCCAGTGGTCGATGGCCAGCGGGATGTCGGCGGTGGTGGTCTCGCGGATCGGCTTGCCGTTGTCCCAGGTCTCGGCGAGCGCGATCAGATCGAGGTTCTCCTCCATCCGATCGGCGATCTTGTTGAGGATGCGGGCACGCTCGGCCGGCGCGGTGCGGCCCCAGGAATCCTTGGCGGCGTGCGCGGCGTCGAGCGCCTTGTCGATGTCCTGCGCGTCGGAACGGGCGACCTCGCAGATCACCTTGCCGGTGATGGGGGATGTATTCTCGAAGTAGCGGCCGCCGACGGGAGCGACCCACTGGCCGCCGATGAAGTTGTCGTAACGCGCCGAGAACGGCGACTTGGTCTTGGCGTCGGCCAGGAATTCGGGCTTGTTCATCGCGTTTCCTCCATTGCGCTCGTTCGTCGACCGCACTGCCGCGCTATCGCGGGAGACAAGAGCAGCCGCTC
>JAGTAM010000147.1 GCA_023422485.1 Pseudomonadota bacterium
GCGTGCGGAAGGGGTTGCGCTGCCGGAAGCGGACCGCTATGAGCCGCGAGCCCCGCAAGGGCATCGGAGTGTAGCGCAGCCCGGTAGCGCACCTGTCTGGGGGACAGGGGGTCGTCGGTTCAAGTCCGGCCACTCCGACCATTCATTCGCGCAGGCCTTGTTCCTGCCCGAAGACGCTGTTGGTGCCTTCCTCCCAATTCTATTCCTGTTCGCGCTTCGGGCCACGGGGCCGTGATCGGGCGCCCCCCATCCTCCCGTGCGGAGCCACGCAAGGGTCGGCCCTCGATTTCGCCTTGGTGACGATGTCTCAGGGCTGAAGACCGTCGGTCTCCGGCCGGCGATCGGTGCGGCGCAGCTTCACGATCGTCTCCCGCAGCCAGCGCTGGCTCGGCACGGCGTCGTTCGAGGCGTGCCAGATCATCGAGATGGAAACGTCCGGTAATGCGATTGGCGCCGGGCTCACGGTCAGGCCCATGCTGTCGGCGAAGAAGCGGGCGAGCCGCGAATGCATCGTGGCGATGACGGGTGCTTGCCGCACCACGAAGGGCATGACCGAGAACCGCGGTGAGGTCAGCGCGATGACGCGCTTGCGGCCGATTTTGGCCAGCGCGTCGTCCACGACGCCATGGGCGCTCTCGACGAGGCTGGTCAGCAGGTGGGGCAGCCGCACGTAATCGTCGAGCGAGATCGGCGCGCTCACCCCGACAAGATCGGCGTTGAAGATGCAGAGATAGCTCTCCTTGTTGAGGATGCGCCGCTTGTGGTGCGTCTGTCCCTGCTCGAACACACCGATGCCGAGATCGACCCGTCCGGTATCGAGGTCGTCGAGGATGCGGTGGCGATCGACCGTGTGCAGCAGAAGCTTCACCCCCGGCGCCACCGCCTGCAGGTGCGCGATCAGGGTCGGCATCAGCAGCACTTCGGTCGAGTCCGGGATGCCGAGGGTGAAGGTGAGGTCGGCTGTCGCCGGATCGAAGGCATCCGGCGGCGCCGTGATCTCCTGAATCTGCGCGAGCGCCGCTTGCACCGGCGCCATGAGCGCCAGCGCGCGGGGCGTCGGCCGCATGCCGTCGGGCGCCCGCGTCAGCAGTTCATCCGAGAAGGCGGTGCGCAGCCGTCCCAGGGCATGGCTCATCGCCGACTGGCTGATGCCGATCCGCCCGGCCGCACGCGTCACGCTGCGCTCCGTCAGCAGCGCGTCGAGGGCGACGAGCAAATTGAGATCGAGCCGGGAAAGATGCACGTGATCGATGCGCATTATGAAATCGATCCATTTGATTCATGGTCTGAGAGCCCGCACATACAGTCTCACGAAGCGACGGGGAGCCCGCCGCCGAAAAAATGAGGCTGATCTCGATGTCCAAGACCATTCTTTCCATCACCGCCGCCGCGTTGGCCTTCACCGCTCTCGCGACGGCCTCCGCCCGCGCCGGCGAGGCCGGCAGCGTCCACAACGTCAAGACGGTCGGTGCACTGACCCTCGAGACCCGGGGTCTCGCGACCAGCGATGTCTCGGTCCACCGCCAGGGCGGCTTCTCCCTCCCCGGCTCGGTCCAGTGGATCGCTACCCCCGCCGATCAGATGAGGACCCGGCAGGCCGCCTTCTGAGCCGGCCTCATGGGATCCCCTGGTAGACCGCACGATCCTCCGGCGCCTTACGGCGCCGGAGATGTTTTTGAGACCAACGGAACAGGCCCGCGCGCCGACGCCGCGCCGGGAAAGAGACCCGGATCCCGGTTCCGGTCGATGATCACGGCGCCCCGTCCGCGGGCCTGAACCGGGCGAAGCGCAGCGCCAGCATCGGCAGCACGGCGAGGTTGAGCACCGTCGAGGTGGCGAGGCCGCCGAGGATGACGAGCGCCATCGGCCCCTCGATTTCGCGGCCGGGTTCGCCCGCACCGAGCGCCAGCGGCAGCAGGCCGAGGCCGGTGACGAGGGATGTCATCAGGATCGGCACCAGCCGGTCGGCCGCTCCCTCGATCGCGGCCGCCTCGTTCCACGAGCGCCCTTCCACCAGCACGATGTGCTCGTAATGCGCGATCATCATGATGGTGTTGCGCAGCGAGATGCCGAACAGCGTCACGAAGCCGACGATCGAGCCCAGCGAGATCACCGCGCCGCTGAGCGCCACCGCCAGCACGCCGCCGACGAAGGCGAAGGGCAGGTTGACGAGAACGAGGGCGAGGTTGGTCAGTGAGCCCGTGACGACGAGGAGCAGCAGCACGATCCCGAGGCCGGCGAGGCCCGCGTAGAGGGCGAGTTCGCGCCGCGCCTTCGCCTGCGTCTCGGCCGCGCCGCCGAAGCCGATATCGACGCCCGAGGGCTGGGCGACCTCGCGGGCGATCTTGCGCTTGGCGGCCTCGGTGAAGGAGGCGATGTCGCGCCCTTCCACGTTCGCGGTCACCACCCGCACCCGCTGGGCGCCGATATGGCCGACGGCGTAACGGCCGGCGGTCTCGTAGATGTCCGCCACCTGGGCGAGGCGGATGTAGCTGCCGCTCGGCGTGCGCAGCGGCAGGTTGCCGAGCGTCGTGAGGCGCGTGCGTGCGGCCGGTTCGAGAACGACGACGACGTTGAACACGGCGTTGCCCTCGTAGGCCTGGCCGACGATATCGCCCTGATACGCGGTGCGCACGATCTCCAGGACCTCGATCGCGTCGAGGCCCCAGTGGCGCAGATCGGTCGGGCGCAGGCTCACATTGACCTGCGGCAGGCCCGGCGGCGACTTGAGCTGGACGTCCGCCGCGCCGCGCACCTCGGCGAGTTCGCGCGCGACATCGCGGGCGGTGGCCTCGATCCGGTCGAGATTCGAGCCGGTGACGCTGATCACGACCGGCGCGGTGAAGCCCGAGACGACCTCCTCGATGCGCTCGGTCAGGAAGGTCTTGAGCGAGAAGCTCGCGCCGGGCGTCGCCGCCATCAGCGCGCGGATGCCGGCCTCCGCCCGCTCCTGCGCCTCGCCGCCGAGGCCCGGTTCGAGATCGATATGGATCTCGCTGTCATGCGTCCCGCCGAGATCGTAGCCGGCCTCGGCGCGTCCGACCTGCTGGGCGACCGCGCGCACGCCCGGCACCGCCTTGAGCCCGGCCGTGATGCGCTCGCCGAGCCGAAGCGTCTCCTGCAGGGAGGTGCCCGGCGCGGAGGCCATGTGCAGGATGAGGTGGCCCTCCTTGAGCTCCGGCAGGAACACGCCGCCGAAGTACGGAACCGGCAGGGCCGCCGCCAGCGTCAGGGCGAGGCTGCCGGCGAAGACGAGGCGCGGGTGACGGTTGAGCCGGGCGAGCCCGCGGACGTAGCGGCTCCGAACCCATAGGCTCACCGGCGGCTCGCGGGCCGGGAGGTCGGTGCGCCCGGCGAGCAGCAGCCGGGCCAGCGCGGGCGTCACCGTCAGCGCCACGGCGAGCGAGGTCAGCACGGCGAGGATGTAGGCGAGCGCCAGCGGGGCGAACAGCCGGCCGGGCACGCCGGTCAGCGCCAGCACCGGTAGGAAGACGAGCAGCACCGCGACGGTGGCGTAGGCGACCGAGACGCGCACCTCCAGGATCGCGTCGAGCACCACGCGTGCGCCGGGGGCGGGCACGGCGGCGCGGCGGTTCTCGCGCAGGCGGCGCATCACGTTCTCGACGCCGATCACCGCGTCATCCACGACCTCCCCGATGGCGATGGCAAGCCCGCCGAGCGTCATGGTGTTGAGGCTCTGGCCGAAGGCGCCGAGGGTCAGCACCGCGCCGATCAGCGAGAGCGGGATCGCGGTGGCGCTGATCAGCGCCGTGCGCCAGTCGGCCAGGAAGACGAACAGCACCACGACGACGAGGATGCCGCCGAGCGCGAGTGCCTGAACCACGTTGTTCGTGGCCTGCGTCACGAAGTTCGCTGGGCGGAACAGGTCGGTGCGCAGGGTGATGCCGTCGCGCTCCAGGCCAGGCCGCATCTCGGCCAGCGCCGCCTCGACGCCGGCCGTCACATCGAGGGTGTTGGCGCCGTACTGCGCGCCGACCATCAGCAGCACGCCGGGCTTGCCGTCGACCAAGGCCGCGCTGATCGCCGGCTCCGGCCCCGCCACCACGTCGGCGACGTCGCCGAGCACCACGCTCGCCCCGCCCTCGTTGATGAGCACGGTGCGCGCCACCGCCTCCGGGGTGAGCGACTGCCCCTCGGTCTGCAGGGTGATGCGCTGGTTGATCGTGTCGACGAAACCCGCCCCGCGCACGCCCGTCGCCTTGCGGCCGGCCGAGAGCACGTCGTTGAGGCCGATGCGGAAGCGGACCAGATCCTGCGGCCGGACCTGGATGCGGATCGAGCGGAGGTCGCCGCCATAGACCAGCACCTCGCCGACGCCGGGGGCGGCGAGCAGGCGCAGGCGCAGGCGCCAATCGGCCACCGTGCGCAGGTCCATCAGCGACTGCGTCGAAGAGGTCAGGCCGATGAGCAGCACCGAACTCGTCGACGACGTCAGCGCCGTCATGGTGGGGGGCAGCACGCCCTGCGGCAGCCGCGCCGTCACCGCCGCCAGACGCTCGTTCACGAGCTGGCGCGCCCGATAGATGTCGCTGCCCGAGGCGAAGGTGGCGGTGATGACCGAGAGGCCCTGAATCGAGTTCGAGCGCATCGTCGCCAGCCCCGGCAGGCCGCTGATCGCAACCTCCAGCGCCTGCGTCACCAGCACCTCGACCTGTTCGGGGTTGAGGCCGGGCGCCTCGGTCTGCACCGTCACCGTGGGGGGCGCGAATTCCGGGAAGACGTCGTATTTGGCCGAACCGAGCGCTACGACGCCGTAGACGGCGAAGGCCAGGACCAGCGCCAGGACGATGCCGGGCCGGCGCACGGCGAAGGCGACCAGGGCAGATTGAAGGCCGGCCGGCGCCGGGGCCGGAGGGGGCGGCGGCGCCTCGTCCCGCATCGGCCGGCGCGCGGGCGGATGGTCGAGCATGCTCAATCGTCGTCCGCGTCGGAAGCCTGGATCTGCCCGCGCAGCTCCTCGGAGAGGACGGCCTGCGGCCCGGTCACGACGATCTCCGCCTCCGGCCCGAGATCGTCCACGACGTAGGCATCGGCCGAGATCGGCGCGTCGGGCTTCAGCGGATGGCGGGCAAACGCGTCGTCGCCGACGCTGCGGTAGATCCAGGCGCTGCCCTGCCAGTGCACCACCGCGCTCTCGGGCACAGCGATGCCGCTCGTCTCGCGCTCCGAGGTCAGGAAGGCCAGCGTGCTCATGCCCGGCAAGAGGCCGCTGTCGCCGGCCACGGTGTAGAAGTAGCTGACGCCCTGGATCCGCTGGTCGGTCCGGGTCGCGGGAGAGACGTAGCGCAGGGTGACGCGCTCGCTCTGTGGCGGCACCTCGGCATGGGCGATGGCCGGCGGCGCCTTCAGCGTCTCGCCGGGCGGCAGCGTCACCTGCACCAGGAAGTCGGTGCGCTCGATCAGCCGGGTGATGGCGGGCGAGCGCTCGATGATGGCGCGGCCGATCACCGTGCCCCATTCCTGCTGCGCGGTGGCCGCCAGCGTCCGGACCTGCGATTGCGCCGCGGCGAGCGCCGCTTCGTCGGTGCGGAAGCTGCCCTCGGTGGTCTCGAGCTGGACCTTCGTCGCGTACTGCCCGAGATTGCGCGCCCGCGCATAGGCCGCCCGCGAGACCTCCGCCCGGGCCTCCGCGGTCTGCAACTGTGCCTTGGCGCTGGCGTAGCTGTTGGTGAGTTCGGTGACGCGCGCGAGGTCGAGGATCGAGCCGAAGGCCTGCACCTCGATGCGGTGGGCCATCCGCTTTTGCCGCGCCGTCTCGACGCCGATCCGGTTCTGCTCCTCGTCGCTCAGACGCACGACGGCGCGGCCGCCCTCGACGGAGACCCGAACCGCCGCAAGGGTTTGCGCCGGCGGGTGCGGTGCGGGTACGATCGCGCTGGACAATCGCGCCTGCAGGTCCGAGAAGATCGGCCCGGCACTGACCCGCAGGCCGGATCCGGCGTCCGTCAGCACGAGCGCGCCGAGCGCGCCCATGCCGAGCGCCAGCCCTACGGGCAGGACGACCCGCCGCATCACACCGTCTCCTCAGCCCTCGCGTTCTCGAGCGCGATTTGCCATTTTTGCCCGGTTTTGTTTGCGAGGTCTACCCGGATCGCTGGTGATGCCCACAGGTGGCGATGAGCGGGGTCCGCTGGCCACGGCGGCACGGACCGGGAGCGGCTTGCAGGGGCGGGCGGAGAGGTCGGTCTCGCCTGCGACCGGTGAAGTGCGCCATCACCGGCTCGCGCCCGATCATCCGGGAATGTCGATTCTCGACACTGGACAGAGGCGGTCAATCCGCAGATGAAAGGCGGCCTTGTCCGAGCGAATCCTTGAGCTGTGCGCGTCGTGAAGAAGTTCTTGAAGAAGGCGAAGCTGGCGGCCCTGACGACAAGGCGGGCGCCGTCCTCGATCGTCCGCACGCCGTTGCCGGGCTTCGATCCGATCTACTATCTCTACTGGTATCCGGACGTGCGCGTGTTCCCGCAGGGTCCGCTGGTCCACTACATCCATTACGGCTGGCGGGAAGGGCGCGACCCGAGTGCCGGCTTCAGCACCGAGGGTTACCTGAGGGCCAACCCGGACGTGCGCGAGAGCAGCTGCAACCCGCTGGTGCATTTCGTCGAGTGCGGTCTCTCCGAGGGGCGGCGCGGCTGGCAGAAGGATCCGAACGCGCCGCCGCCGAAGCCGCATCCGCTGGATTATCAGTCGGGCAAGCTCCTGCCGCCGCCGGTCCGCGCGGCCCAGGGCTGAAGCCGGTCGAGGCCGTCGCCGAGTGCCGGGACGGGCGCCGGTTGACGACGGTTCCCGGCTATGGCTGTAGGCCTCATTGCGTCCCGTGAGAGTTTAACGCGATCATGTCCGAAGGCGATACACTGGCCAAGGCTCTGGCCGATGTCCGGCAGCGGATGGCTCATCTCCAGGCCGAGTACGAGCGCGTCTCCGCCGAGCTAACCAAGCTCCGCGTGGCGGAGAAGTCGCTCGCGGCGATCGTGGAAGGTGCGCCCCTCGAGGAGGCGTTTGGCGGCGTGGGCGCGATTGCCCCGGCCTATTCCGCCGAAGCGCGTCCGGGACGCGGCGGTGGCCGCGGTAGCCGCGGACCGCGGGCCAACTCGGCCAAGGGCCGGCTGAAGGCTCTTCTGGAAGGCGCCGGGCCGCAGGGCTTGTCGCATGCCGAAATCGCGCGGCGCCTGCCCGACGTCGCGCCCAACACCCTCAACACCTATCTCAGCGTCATGGCCAATAGCGGCGAGGCCGTGCGCCGGGGCGACTTCTACTCGGCCGGAACGCCCCTCGACGCCGACGAGGCGCCGGAGGAGGCCGACCCGCAGGAGCCGGTCGACCGGGACGAGGACGCCGACTCGGCCGCATGAGGCGGACGTCCCGCGGCCCGGATCAATCGGGAAGCGCGAACACCACGAGCGCGTCGCCGGTGCCGAAGCCGGACGCCTTGGTGAAGGAGGCGCCGCCCGCGGCGACAGCCACGTATTGGCGGCCCTCGACCGTGTAGGTGACCGGCGGGCCGCCGATTCCCGCCCCGCACTGGAAGCGCCAGAGGATCTCGCCGGTCTTCGCGTCGTGGGCATCGAGATGCCCGTCCTCCTCGCCCGAGAAGACCAGGCCGCCCGCGGTGGCGAGGGTTCCGCCGGAGAGGCGGCTTCCGGCCTTGCGCGCCCCCGCCCCCGCGCCGCCGCGGGCGCGGTCGCCGGCCGGCAGCGTCGAGAAGGCCGGTTCGCCCTTCGCCTCGCCGGTCTCGGTGTAGCGGATCTCGCCGCGTCCGCCGGCGGCCGGCACCGACTTCACCGTGTAGGTCGTCGCCCCGTGCCGCACCTGTGCGAAGGCCAGCCCGCTTCCTGCGTCGTAGGCCACCGGATGCCAGGAGACCGCCCCGAGGGGACCGGGGCTGACCACCGTGCCCTCCGGGCTCGGCGGCTCGAACAGGTTCTTGTGCGTGATGAGTGGGGCGGACTTGCCGAGGAGCCGTCCGTCCGTGCGATCGTGGACGTAGA
>JAGTAM010000181.1 GCA_023422485.1 Pseudomonadota bacterium
GATGGCAGGCTTCACGGCGCGTTACGGCTGCAAGCTGTTGGTCTGGTACGAGTCCTACGAGACGATGATCGACGCCATCGCCCGCGAGAAGCAGGAAGCTCAACCTGATCGAGGCGCCGAACCCGGATTGGCGTGATCTCTACCCCGATCTCGCCTGATTCTCCGACGGCGGATGCGAAACGCTACTCGTCCTCGCCGAACCGGTCGGCGAGCAGCGCCTGAATCGCGTCGAGGGCGGGCTCCGCGTCGTCCCCCACGGCGCCCACGGCGATGGTGGTGCCCTTGGCGGCGCCGAGGGTCAGCAGGCCCATGATCGAGCGCCCGCCCACCGTCTCGCCGGCGCGCGTCACGGTGACGGCGGCGCCGAAGCGCTCCACGGTCTGCACGAACTTGGCCGAGGCGCGGGCGTGCAGGCCGCGGCGATTGATGATCGGCAGGATCCGGACGAGACCGCCCTCGGGCACCTCCGGCTGCGGCTCGACCTCGCCGTCCACGCTCTCGCTCATCGACTCCGGCACTCCCTCCTCCACCGCTTCCGTGCGGATCGCGACGCGTCGGGGTGCGCCGTTCCGGATGCGGGACGACGTGGTTAAGCCGGGAGCAGGGCGAAGGAAAGGCCGTGCGGTCGAGAGAGCGGGTTACTTGCCCGCAAGAACCCGCGAGGCGACGTTGATGTACTTGCGGCCCGCCTCCTGCGCGTGGAGCACGGCGTCGCCGAGGCTCTCGGCCTCGCGCACGCTGGCGAGCTTGATCAGCATCGGCAGGTTGATTCCGGCGACCACTTCGACCTGGCCGCCGTTCATACACGAGAGGGCGAGGTTCGACGGCGTGCCGCCGAACATGTCCGTGAGAACCACGACGCCCTGACCGGAGTTGACCCGGCCGACGGCGGACATGATGTCGCCGCGGCGCAGCTCCATATCGTCCTCCGGGCCGATCGTGATCGTCTCGACCTGCCGTTGGGGGCCGACGACATGCTCCAGGGCGGCCTTGAACTCGGTCGCCAACAGCCCGTGGGTGACGAGCACCATTCCAATCATCGAAGCGTGTTCCAACGCCCTGTGAGCGGAGACGCCATCTTGTGCAGCGCAAGGTGAAGCGCAAGCGGGTCGCGCCGATTTACGCGACACAACAGCCTCACCATGACATGGCCGCGGCTGCCGCGCTACACATTGCGGGCGCCGCCGGGCACGAGAGCGGCCGGGTGCGTCCGCATTGCCACGCCGGCCTCAAGTGCCACGCGAATCAGGTATTCGCGGGGATGGCGCGGTTCAAGGGCAAGGCGCGGGACTGCGACGCCGAGGAGCAAGGCCGTCTCCGCGGCGTCGTCCGGCAGACGCTCGGTTTCCCCCACCAGATCGACCACGAGCCGCACCACCGCGGCCGGCGCATGGGTTACGAGGCGGCGCGGGCCGAGGCCGCGGATCTCGATCAGACCGGCGAGCGCCGGGTGGGGCCGGGCGACGAGGCGGCCGTGATGGGCCTCCAGCCGGACGCGGTCGTCGCCGACGAGGCGCGCGTGGCGGCTTTCGAGGAAGAAGCGGTCGAGAAGCGCGAGGCAGAGCGCGGACTTGCCGGACCCCGACGGCCCTCGGATCAGCACGCCGGCCTCGTCGAGGAGCACGCAGCTCGCATGCACCGTCTCTCGTGGCCGCACTTCCCCTGCGGCACCCTCCCCGCTCATGCGGCGAGGTCGTCCTCGCCGTAGCGGTCAGCCCGGGGTGCCACGGGCAGGCGCACGATGAAGCGGGCGCCGCGCACCGTCGGATGCCCCTCCTCGTCGGCCGGGCCGGGGCGGTTCTCGGCGCGGATCGAGCCGTGATGCGCCTGGATGATCTGCCGCGAGATCGACAGGCCCAAGCCCGAATTCTGGCCGAAGCCCTGTTCCGGCCGGTCGGTGTAGAAGCGCTCGAAGATCCGCTCCAGGGCGTGTTCGGGAATGCCCGGCCCCTCGTCCTCGACCACGAACTCGACCTCGTTCTTGAGGCGGCGCAGGGCCACCCGCACCTTGGCGCCCGGCGGCGAGAACGAGCGGGCGTTGTCGAGCAGGTTGTTGACGACCTGCCCCAGTCGGCTGTCGTGGCCGATGATGCGGAACGGATCCTCGATCTCGGCGCCGGGGCGCTCGATGTCGAACTGGATCAGCGCCGCATTCCCGCGCCGCCGCTCGTTGGCCACCGAGGTCACCGTGGTCAGCAGCTTGCCCAGATCGACCCGGCGCGCCTCGGCGCGGGCGAGTTCGGCATCGAGGCGCGAGGCGTCGGAGATGTCGGAGATCAGCCGGTCGAGGCGCTTCACGTCGTGCTGGATGATCTGCATCAGCCGGCTGCGGGACTCGTCGGTCTTGGCGAGCGGCAGGGTCTCGACGGCGCTGCGCAGGGAAGTGAGCGGGTTCTTCAACTCGTGGCTGACATCGGCCGCGAAGCTCTCGATGGCGTCGAGGCGCCGGTAGAGCGCCTGAGTCATGTCGCGCAGCGCGCCGGAGAGATGGCCGATCTCGTCGGTGCGGTTGGTGAAGTCCGGGATCTCCTGGCGCGACTTGATACCCCGGCGCACCCGCTCGGCGGCGTCCGCCAGGCGGCGCACCGGCCCGGCGATGGCGCCGGCGAGCAGGATCGACAGAACCAGCATCACGGCCGCCGCGACGAGGAACACCTGGAGCAGGCCGAAGCGCTCCGAGGCGATCACCCGGTCGATGTCGCCGCCTTGGGTCGAGACCATCAGCACGCCGCGCACCGAGCCCGCCCGCTGGATCGGCACCGCCACCGAGACGATGGTCTCGCCGCGCTCGTTGCGCCGGGAGATCGTGCCGCGGGATCCTTTCAGCGCCGCCTGGACCTCGCGGAAGGCGCGCCCGTCCTCAGGACCCGCCTCCTCCTGGGCCGAACGCTCGCTGATGACGAGGCCGAGGACGCGGTTGCCGATGAAGTCCCAGATCCGCTCCAGCACGTTGGGCTTGGGCGGCTTCACCGCGGTGTCACTGCGGGCGATGTCGCCGCGGGCGTAGAGCGAGCGGGTGTCGAACAGCAGGCTGCCCTCGCGGTCGTAGACCCGGGCGCGGTTGCCGGTCGGCGTCACGAGGCGGCGCAGCAGGGGCGCGACCTTCTCGGGGTTGAGCGAGAAGGCGAGCGAGGCGGGATCGTCCTCGAAGTCGCGGCCCTCGCCGGCCTGCTGCTGGAGCAGTTTGTCGGGATCGACCCGGATCGTGTCGGTGTCGACGGAGGCTTGCGCCGCGATGGCGCCGGCGATGATGTCGCCCTGAATCAGCAGGCTCTGCACGCGGGCCTGGATCAGCCCCTGGCGGAACTGGTTCAGGTAGAGGAAGCCGAACAGCAGGACGATGAGCCCGACGAGGTTGAGCACCACGATGCGGCGCGTCAGGCTCGACGAGGCGCGCTGGCCGACCGCGTTCCAGAGGTCGCGCGGCCAGGTCAGTGGGGGACGGGTGAGGGAGCCGAGCACCCGCGCGAGGACGCCGCGGCGGGCGTGGGCCTCATCGGAATCGGGCTGACGGGGCAGGGGGGCGAGCATCGACGGACGGGACCGCGGGAAAATCGCCTCAACCCTCCTTGAACCGGTAGCCGACGCCGTAGAGCGTCTCGATCATGTCGAAGCTCTGGTCGGTCACCTTGAACTTCTTGCGCAGCCGCTTGATGTGGCTGTCGATGGTGCGGTCGTCGACATAGACCTGATCGTCGTAGGCCGCGTCCATCAGGGCGTTGCGGCTCTTCACGACGCCGGGGCGCTGGGCCAGCGCCTGGAGGATCAGGAACTCGGTGACGGTGAGCGTCACCGGCTCGCCCTTCCAGGTGCAGGTGTGCCGCTCGGGGTCCATCATCAACTGGCCGCGCTCGAGCGAGCGGGCGGCGGCATCGGCCTCGCGGGCGGCAGCGCCCGGCGTGGCGTCCTTGGGGGCGAAGCGGCGCAGCACCGCCTTGACCCGCTCGACCAGCAGGCGCTGCGAGAACGGCTTATGGATGAAGTCGTCCGCGCCCATCTTGAGGCCGAACAGCTCGTCGATCTCCTCGTCCTTCGAGGTGAGGAAGATCACGGGAAGGTCCGATTTCTGCCGCAGGCGTCTGAGAAGCTCCATTCCGTCCATGCGCGGCATCTTGATGTCGAAGATGGCGAGATCGGGCGGGGAATGGCGCAGACCGTCGAGCGCCGAGGCGCCGTCGGTGTAGGTCTGGATGCGGTAGCCCTCGGTCTCCAGCGCGATCGAGACGGAGGTCAGGATGTTGCGGTCGTCGTCGACGAGGGCGATCGTGGGCATGCAGTTTCCCTGACTTGCCGCGGCGCGCGCGCCGCCCCGGGCGCGGCCTTCATGCGGGCCCGCAACGGCCCGGCAGCCCCCGCAAATCGGGGACCGCCGGCCGTGCGGAGGGTCTCGTCCTTTACGACCATCGTTCGAAAAAAGCGAGCGGCAGTCTAAGCTTGGCCGTATCGGCCGGCTCGGCTGAGGGTCCCCGAGATGAAAAAATAGGGCGGACAACGCGCCGCGCCCGACCGTGCCGTCGGCTCTTCTGCGCGCGCCCCGCACCGCGCTATGCTCGTTCCCGAAAATTCGGGAGAACAGTTTCCATGGCCACCGACGCGACGCCGCCCGTGCAGGAACGGCGCGGACCGGCCGAACCCCTGCCCGCATCCGAGGCGCCCTTCGACGCGATCGGGCTCGCCCGGCACCTCCTGCGCAGCGTGCGCTCGGGGGCGCTCGCCACGATCGACGCGGCCGACGGCACGCCCTTCGCCTCCCTCGTCACCATCGCCACGGATGGCGACGGCACGCCGCTGATGCTGCTCTCGCGGCTCTCGGCGCATACGCGCAACCTCGATCACGACCCGC
The DNA here is from genome assembly GCA_023422485.1 of Pseudomonadota bacterium. Classification (GTDB taxonomy): domain Bacteria; phylum Pseudomonadota; class Alphaproteobacteria; order Rhizobiales; family Beijerinckiaceae; genus Methylobacterium. Next base: position 4,844 of record JAGTAM010000181.1, read on the forward strand.
GCGCCTCGCTGCTGTTCTCGGTCGGCGGCAAGGGCGATCCGCTCGCCCATCCGCGCCTGACGGTGACGGGCCGGGCCGCGCGCACGGACGAGCCGCGGATCCGCGAGCGCTTCCTGGCACGCCACCCCAAAGCCAAGCTCTACGCCGACTTTCCCGATTTCGGCTTCTTCACCCTCGCCCCCACGGCCGGTCACCTCAACGGCGGATTTGCCAAGGCGGCGACCCTGACACCGCAGGAATTGCTCCTAGACCTCACCGGAGCCGAGGCGGTGTTGGCGGGCGAGCGCGGCGCCGTCGAGCATATGAATGCGGACCACGCCGACGCGCTCGCTCTCTACGCCGCGGGCGCGGGCGAGACCGGCACCGGCTGGCGCCTCACCGGGCTCGACCCGGAGGGGCTCGACCTGATGGCCGGCGAGCGCACGGCGCGGGTGCCCTACCCCGAACCGGTGCGCGACATGGGGAGCTTGCGAAAAGTCCTCGTGGCGATGGCCGCCGCGGCGCGGGCCGGCTCCGGCGCGGATGCCCCGGCGCCTCCCCCGGAGGCTTGAGGCGGCGCTCTTCGCGAGGGCCGCACACCCCGCGGCCTCTCCCCGCCTTGGCGTGCGTGCCCGCCGCTGCTATGCCCGCCCCGGCCAATCCCGACAGACCTGCCGTGCGCCGCGCCAGCCCGCAACGGGTTCGCCGTGCCGGAGACCCTGATGACCACGCGCACCATCGACAACATCCGCAACTTCTCCATCGTTGCGCATATCGACCACGGCAAGTCGACGCTCGCCGACCGGCTGATCCAGCAGACCGGCACCGTGGCCCTGCGCGACATGAGCGAGCAGATGCTCGACTCGATGGACATCGAGCGCGAGCGCGGCATCACCATCAAGGCCAACACCGTCCGCCTGGAATACAAGGCGGAGGACGGCCAGGACTACGTCCTCAACCTGATGGACACGCCCGGCCACGTCGACTTCGCCTACGAGGTGTCGCGCTCGCTCGCCGCCTGCGAGGGCTCGCTTCTGGTGGTGGACGCGTCCCAGGGCGTCGAGGCGCAGACGCTCGCCAACGTCTACCAGGCGCTCGACGCCAACCACGAGATCGTGCCCGTCCTCAACAAGGTCGATCTGCCGGCCGCCGAGCCCGACCGGGTGAAGGAGCAGATCGAGGAGGTGATCGGTCTCGACGCCTCCGAGGCCGTGCCGATCTCGGCCAAGACCGGCCTCAACATCGAGGCGGTGCTGGAGGCCATCGTCAAGCGCCTGCCCCCGCCGAAAGGCGACCGCGAGGCGCCGCTGAAGGCGTTGCTGGTCGATTCCTGGTACGACGTCTATCTTGGCGTCGTCGTGCTGGTGCGCATCGTCGACGGCGTGCTGAAAAAGGGCATGACCATCCGCATGATGGGGGCCGATGCCGCCTACGGCGTCGACCGCATCGGCGTGTTTCGCCCGAAGATGGCCGATATCGGCGAACTCGGGCCCGGTGAGGTCGGCTTCTTCACCGGCTCGATCAAGGAGGTGGCCGACACTCGCGTCGGCGACACCATCACCGAGGACAAGCGCCAGACGACGCAGATGCTGCCGGGCTTCAAGGAAGTCCAGGCGGTGGTGTTCTGCGGCCTGTTCCCCGTGGACGCCGCCGACTTCGAGAACCTGCGCGGTGCCATGGGCAAGCTGCGCCTCAACGACGCGAGCTTCTCCTACGAGATGGAGACGAGCGCGGCGCTCGGCTTCGGCTTCCGTTGCGGCTTCTTGGGACTTCTCCACCTCGAGATCATCCAGGAGCGCCTGGAGCGCGAGTTCAACCTCGACCTGATCTCGACCGCGCCGTCGGTCGTCTACCGCCTGATGATGCGCGACGGCGAACTCAAGGAACTGCACAACCCGGCCGACATGCCCGATCCGATGAAGATCGAGACGGTCGAGGAGCCGTGGATCCGCGCCACGATCCTGACCCCCGACGAGTATCTCGGCGGCGTGCTGAAGCTGTGCCAGGACCGGCGCGGCATCCAGATCGACCTCAACTACGTCGGCAAGCGGGCCATGGTCGTCTACGACCTGCCGCTCAACGAGGTGGTGTTCGATTTCTACGACCGGCTGAAGTCGATCTCGAAGGGCTACGCCTCGTTCGACTACCACGTCTCCGACTACCGCGAGGGCGACCTCGTGAAGATGTCGATCCTCGTCAACGCCGAGCCGGTGGACGCGCTGTCCATGCTCGTCCACCGCACCCGCGCCGAGAGCCGCGGCCGGGCGATGTGCGAGAAACTGAAGGACCTGATCCCGCGCCACCTGTTCCAGATCCCGGTCCAGGCGGCGATCGGCGGCAAGATCATCGCCCGCGAGACCATCCGGGCGCTGTCGAAGGACGTGACCGCCAAGTGCTACGGCGGCGACATCTCGCGCAAGCGCAAGCTTCTGGACAAGCAGAAGGAAGGCAAGAAGCGCATGCGCCAGTTCGGCCGCGTGGAGATCCCGCAGGAGGCATTCATCGCCGCTCTGAAGATGGACGATTGAGGCGGGGCTGGCGCCCCGGTTTCGCTCACCGGTGTCGTCATCTCGAAAGGGCAGCACGAACGACGGGCGATAAAAATCCCGACTCCCGCTTCAAATCGGCGCCCTTATTTCATTTGAATGAAACTAGGCCCGTCATACCCCCGTTAAGCCGCCACGGTAACGGCGCAATTCGGGAGCTTCGGTTGCGCGCAAGCGATAGCCGAATCAACCGGCACGCGGCGCGCCCGTCGTAACATCGCGGCGCTGGGTCGAACCGGGACGAGACGACGATGGGCGGGGCGCACGAGGAAAACCTGACGCCGCAGACGATGCGTCTGCGTACGCAACTCCTCGTCGCCTGCCTGCTCGGGGCGGGGGCGGCGGCCGCCCTATGGTACGGGCGGCCCAAGGAGGTCGATGCCGCGGTGCCAACACCGGCCGCGGTCACGCAGACCGCGCCGGGGCGCTTCGTGCTCACCGAGAGCCAGCTCGCCACCGTCACCACCGTGCCGGTGGAGCAGCGCCTGTTCTACGAGGACATCGCCACCGAGGGGAAGATCAGCGTCGACGAGTACCGCGCGACGCCTGTCTTCTCGCCCTATGCCGGCCGCGTCATCACCATCTTCGCCCGCTCCGGCGAAAAGGTCCGCCAGGGCGACAAGCTGTTCTCGCTCCAGGCCAACGAGATGGTCCAGGCGCAGAATGATTTCCTCGCGGCGCTCAACGTGCTCAACAAGTCGCGTTCGCAGCTCTCCTACGCCACGAACACGGAAAAGCGCCTGCACGACCTCTACGATTCCCGCGTCACCACGCTGAAGGAATTGCAGACGGCGCAGAACGACCTCGCCACCGCGCAGAACGCCGCCAAGACGGCGGAAGTCGGCCTGGAGGCGGTGCGCAACCGCCTGCGCATCCTCGGGCTCGCCGACGACGACATGA
>JAGTAM010000203.1 GCA_023422485.1 Pseudomonadota bacterium
GGTCGGCACCGGAGAAATCCGCCTCCTCCAGGCAGGCACCCGCGAAATCGGCCGAGCGCGCGAGGACACCGGCGAGCGAGGCGCGCCGCAGATTGGCCCCCGACAGGTCCGTCTCCTCCAGCCGGGCGTCGGCGAGATCGGCGCCTGCCAGATCGAGCCCGCCCGGCCCTGCCACCCACCAAGAGGGCGGCGCCTGCGGATCGATGCTCGGATTGAGGGCGTCGCGCCCGAGGGCGAGCCCGGCGAGGTCGTCGCGCCCACGGATCGAGAACGGCGCCTCACGCTCCGCGAGATGCGCGAGCAGCGCCGTGACGCGCGGGTCGCCGTCCTCCGCCCCGCCATCCCGCACCGCGTCCGCCCCCCATGATCCGCCCGTGCCCCCCCTTAGCCGTGCGGAGCCGAGCGAGACAAGGCGACGAAGATGACAAGGGATTAGGATTGCGCGCAGCCCCGTGACACCGCAACGGCTTCCCGCGCGTTAGGTGGCGGAAAGCGCGCAGCGCGAGTGAGGGGGTCGGGCGTGTCGGGAAAAATCCTGCTGGTGGAAGACCACGAGGAGATCTGGGACTTTCTTTCCCGCCGGCTGAAGCGCCGCGGCTACGAGGTCGTGCTCGCCCATGACGGCGAGGCGGGCGTGCAGCAGGCCCGCGCCGCCCAGCCCGACGTGATCCTGCTCGACATGAACCTGCCGATCCTCGACGGCTGGTCGACCGCCCGCGCCCTCAAGGCCGCCGCCGACACCCGCGCGATCCCGATCATCGCGCTCACGGCCCACGCCATGTCGGGCGACCGCGACAAGGCGATCCAGGCCGGCTGCGACGACTATCACCCGAAGCCGATCGACTTCCCCAAGCTGCTGACGCAGATCGGAACGGCGATCGGGGCGGCGGAGTGAACGAGTTGCCCATCCCATCCTCACCCTCATCCTGAGGTGCCCGCGGCTGCGGCTTTCGAAGGATCGTCCGGCGATCGCGCGTCCGGCCGGAACATGCTTCGAGGCCGCTGCACGACACCTCGGGATGAAGGAATCAGCTCGACGCGGCCCGGCGGAAGCCGGGCTTGTTCACCTCTCGACGCGTGGCGCGTACGCCATATGAGGATGCCATGACCACCGATCCGGTCACCACGCGGCTCCTGCGCCAGGCGCTGCCGGTGGTCACGACGCTCGCCTCCCTGCTGCTGGTGGTGACGGTCGCCGGCGCGCTGTATTTCGGCCGCGACATTCTCGTCCCGGTGGCGCTTACCATCCTGCTCAGCTTCGTCCTGGTCCCCGCCGTGCGTGCCCTGCGGCGCATCCGGGTGCCGCGCGTGGCCGCCGTGCTTCTCGTGGTGCTGCTCGCCTTCGGCACCCTCGGTGCGGTGGGCAGCCTGATCGCCCGCGAGGCGGCGCAGCTCGCCGCCGACCTGCCGCGCTACTCCCTCACCCTGCGCGACAAGATCACGGCCCTGCGCGCCGCCACCGCCGAGCGGGGCGGCCTGTCCGACACCTTCTCCGGCTTCTTCGATATGGCGGAAGAGATCGGCAAGGAGCTGCAGCCGCCCGCCAAATCCGAGTCCGAGACGAGCGCGGCGCTCGGCACGGCGGCGCGGCCGATGCAGGTCGAGATCCACGCCCCCCGCTCCGGTCTGTTGAAGACGCTGGGCAGCGTGGCGGGCGGGGTGCTGCACCCGCTGGCGACGCTCGGCCTCATCCTGCTGTTCACGATCTTCATCCTGCTCCAGCGCGAGGATCTGCGGAACCGCGCGATCCGGCTCGCGGGATCGAGCGACCTGCGCCGGACGACCGCGGCGATCGACGATGCCACGAGCCGGCTCAGCCGGTTCTTCATCGCCCAGCTCATCCTCAACCTCGCCTTCGGCCTCGTGATCGGGATCGGCCTGTGGTTCATCGGCGTGCCGAGCCCGATCCTGTTCGGAGTCATCGCCGGCATCTCGCGCTTCGTGCCCTATGTCGGCGCGGTCATCTCGGCGGTGCTGCCCCTCGCCATCGCGGTCGCGGTCGATCCCGGCTGGTCGATGGCGATCCAGGTCGCGATCCTGTTCGTGATCGTCGAACCCATCGCCGGCCACGTGGTCGAGCCGCTGCTCTACGGCCACTCCACCGGCATCTCGCCGATGGCGGTGATCCTGGCGGCGACGATCTGGACCTTCCTGTGGGGGCCGATCGGCCTGCTGCTCGCCACCCCGCTCACCGTCTGCCTCGTGGTGCTCGGGCGCCATGTCGAGCGGCTGTGGTTCCTCGACGTGCTCCTCGGCGACCGCCCGGCGCTGGGCCCGCAGGAGATCTTCTATCAGCGCATGCTCGCGGGCGACCCGGCCGAGGCGATCGAGCAGGGGCGGCTGTTCCTCAAGGAGCGCGCGCTCGTCACCTACTACGACGAGGTCGTGCTGCCGGGCCTGCGCATGGCCCAGGAGGATGCGGCGCGCGGCATGCTCGACCGCGAGCGGCAGGGCGAGGTGGGCGCGGGCTTCCGCACGGTGGTCGAAACGCTGGGGCTGGCGCGCAAGCGCGGCATGCCGCGGCGCTCGCGCAAGCCGAGAG
>JAGTAM010000291.1 GCA_023422485.1 Pseudomonadota bacterium
GCGTCGGCCTGCTGCTTCTTGAACTGGGCGCGCTTGTCGGCGAGCGCCGCCGTTTTGACGACCGGCCTGGGCGCGGCGTCGGCCGGATCGGGCGCCGGTGCCTCGACGGCGAGCGGGGGCGGCTCCACCACGGCAGGCTCAGGCTCAGGCTCCGGCTCGGGCTCGGGTTCGGCCACCGGCTCGGCGGCCGCCGGGCGCGCTGCCGGCACGGGGGCAGTCTCCTCGACCGGCTCGGGTTCCGGGTCGGGCTCGGTCGCCTCGGGAGCCGGCGCCGTCTGCACCGTGGGTGCAGGTGTCGGCTCGGGCGTATCCTCGGGCGTCGGCTGGTCTTCTGTGGTGTTGCCGGTGGGCTGGGCGATCTCGGCGGGCTTGTCCGCATCGACTACGGATGGGGCGTCGGTTTCGACGACCTCGCTCTCGAGCGACCCCTTGCGGATGTTCGAGAAGTCGGAGATCGGCACGAGGTCCACCGCGATCGACTCCACCGGCGTGGCCTCGATGCGCTCGCCGAGGCCCAGCCCCAGGATCGCAAGAGCGATCAGGCCGGCATGCAGAGCTGTCGATACGGTGAGCCCGGCGCGCATGGCTTAGGGAGCCGGCGCCTGCTGCGCCTGTTCGGTGATGAGGCCGATCTTGGAATAGCCGGCGCCCGAGAGCGCCCCCATCACCTGCATCACTGATCCGTAATTGGCCGCCAGATCGCCGCGCACGTTGACGCGCGTCTCAACCGGGTCGACCCCCTGGTCCGCGAGCCTCTGCGGCAGGTCGCCGATCTGCACCGGCTCTTCCCCGAGGAAGATAGCGCCCTCATTCGTCACCGAGACGATCACCGGCTTCTGGTCGGTGTTCATCGGCTTGGCGGCGGTCTGCGGCAGGTCGATTGGCACGCCGACCGTCATCAGCGGCGCCGCCACCATGAAGATGATGAGAAGCACGAGCATGACGTCGATGAACGGCGTCATGTTGATCTCGTTGATCGCGCCGGACCGCCGTCCGCGCCGCCTGCGGCGTCCGCCCTGAGCCGCCCCTGCCGATGCCGCCACGTCAGCCTCCTCAAGCCGCCAGCGCGATGCGCTCGTCGATCTGCCGCGAAAGGATGGCGGAGAAGTCGTCCGCGAACCCTTCGAGCCGCGACTGGAGCTTGCCCACCTCCGACTGGAGCTTGTTGTAGGCGAGCACAGCCGGGATCGCCGCGAAGAGGCCGATGGCCGTGGCGAACAGCGCCTCCGCGATGCCGGGCGCGACCACCGCGAGGCTGGTGTTCTTGGACGCGGCGATGGACGTGAAGGAGTTCATGATGCCGACGACGGTGCCGTACAGGCCGATATAGGGAGCCGCAGAGCCGACCGACGCGAGAACCATGAGACGTGCGTCGAGCCGCTCGACCTCGCGCTTGATCGTCACCTCGAGCACCTTGTCGATGCGCTGGGAGAGGCTCTGGACCGAACGGCCCGAGCCTTCGAAGGAACGCTTCCATTCACGCATGGCGGCGACGAACACGGCCGCGAGCCCGGTGGGCTGCCTGTTCGTATAGGAGCGGTAGAGCTCCTCGAGGGACTGACCAGACCAGAACACCTCCTCGAACCGGTCCATTGCCCGCTTGGTCCGCGCGTAGAGCAGGGTCTTGTCGACGATGATGGCCCAGCACCACACGGAGGCGGCGAGCAGGCCGAGCATGACGAGCTTCACGACGAAATGCGCCTGCCAGAACAAGCTGAACAGGGACATGTCGTGCGCAACGGGCGCAGCCTGGGCGACGTCGGCCGGGTTCATCTCTTGGTCCTCTTGTGTCGAGCCGCCGCTGCACCGCGCGGCGCACTCCCCCGCTTTCGAGCCGGAGGGAGCCTTGTGCTATCGTTGCTCGTCGCCCTTGAATCTGTCGAAAGTATGGGCGCGCCCGCACCGAGAGACGGCTCCCCCGTCGATCCTCTGTTAAGCACCACTCAAGGTTAATGCCGGCTTAAGACCCTGGAGCACAAGACGATCTGCCCCCATGACCCTTCCGCTCAGCAATGCAACACTCGCAACCCTGCCGCCCGAAATCGCCCGACCCCATTACCCTAGGGAATGCCTTCGACCCGGGATTCTCCACCTCGGGGTCGGCAACTTCCACCGGGCTCATCAGGCGCTCTATCTGGACGATCTGTTCAACAGGGGACGCGATCTGGACTGGGCCGTGCTCGGGTCGGGTGTCCGGCCGGGCGACGCCGCCATGCGCCGGGCGCTGGAGCCGCAGGACTGGCTCACGACCGTGGTCGAGCTGGAGTCGTCTGCCCAGATTGCGCGCGTGTCCGGATCCCTGGTGGGCTTCATTCCCGTCGGGGAGGACGGGCGCGCGATCGTGGACGCCCTCGACGACCCGGCGATCCGGATCGTCTCCCTCACGGTGACGGAGGGCGGCTATTGCATCGATCCGGCGACCGGCCGCTTCGATCCGGAGCACCCCGAGATCCGCCACGACGCCGCCCGCCCGGACGCCCCGAAGGGGGTGTTCGGCGTGATCGTCTCGGCCCTGAGACGCCGCCGGGAGCGCGGCCTGCCGCCCTTCACGGTCATGTCGTGCGACAACATCCCGCACAACGGCCGGGTGACCCTGGAAGCGGTCGCGGGACTGGCCGAACGGACGGACCCCGACCTCGCCGCCTACGTCCGCGGGGAGGTCGCCTTTCCCGACAGCATGGTGGACCGCATCACGCCGGCGACCACGGACCGGGAGCGGGCCATCCTCGCCGAGCGCTTCGGCCTCAGCGACCGCTGGCCCGTGTTCTGCGAGCCGTTCCGGCAATGGGTGCTGGAGGACCGCTTCCCGTCGGGCCGGCCGGCGCTCGAGGAGGTGGGCGTCACGTTCACGTCGGACGTCGCCGCGTTCGAGCTGATGAAGATCCGCATCCTCAACGGCGGGCATGCGGCCATCGCCTATCCCGCGGCGCTTCTCGGCATCCGCTTCGTCCACGAGGCGATGGACGACCCGCTGATCCGTGGCTTCCTCGACAAGCTGGAAGCCACGGAGATCGTCCCCTGCGTTCCGCCTGTCCCGGGGGTCGATCTCTCGGCCTATGCGCGGCGCGTGGCGGACCGCTTCGCCAATGCCGCGATCGGCGACACGGTCGCGCGCCTCGCTCAGGACGGATCCAACCGTCAGCCGAAATTCATCCTGCCCTCGGTCCGCGACAGGCTGAGGACGGACGCGCCCGTCACCGGGCTTGCGCTGGTGTCGGCCTTGTGGTGCCGGCACTGCGCCGGAACGAACGATGCGGGCGAGCCGGTCCCGGTCGACGATCCGAACGCGGCGCGCCTCGGACCGGCCGCGCTCGCGGCGAGGAAGGATCCTGCGGCCTTCCTCGCGCTCCGGGACATCTTCGGCGACCTGGCGGACGCCCCCTCGTTCCGCTCCCGGTTCGAAGGCGCGCTCCGAAGCCTCTGGTCGCACGGCGTCCGCGCCACCCTTCACCGCTATCTGGACGGGCGTCTCGCGTGATCCTCTCCCCCCTGCACGCGATGCGGGCCGCCAAGGTTGAACCGCCTTTTGCGTTCCGGGTTGTTGGGAGAGATCCCGAGACGATCAGCGTCTCGCTCGATCCGGTGAGGAACTCGTTCCATGAAGAAACTCGCTCTCTTGGCCAGCGCCGGCCTGATCTTCGCCGGCAGCGTCGGCGTCGCCGAGGCCCAGCCCCGTTGGCGGCACGGCTATCACGGCGGCTGGGGTCACTATCATTACGGCCATCGCCGGAGCTGGGACCGCGGCGGCGCGCTCGCGGCAGGCCTCATCGGCGGCACGATCCTGGGC
>JAGTAM010000314.1 GCA_023422485.1 Pseudomonadota bacterium
CCTACGGCCTGCTGGCCTCCGGCCATTGCGACCTGATCGCCGAGACCGGCCTGCAACCCTACGACATCATGGCCCTGGTGCCGGTGATCCGGGCGGCGGGCGGCGTCATCACCGACTGGGACGGCCAGGACCTCGGCCTCCGTTCCGACGGGCGGGTGCTCGCGGCCGCCACGCCGGACCTGCACGCCGAGGCGCTGGCGGCCCTGCGGGGATAGACCCGCGAACCGGTGGTTTCCGCCGCGTCGCGGTTTGCCAAGGGGATGTCGCTGATGTGGAAGCGACGGAACCGGGGGCGCACAATAATTCCCGAAAGCCAGATACGGCTCGGGAGGTCCCCATGCTCGATGTGACGCCGACCCCGCTTCAGCGCCTGCTGCGCGAGCGTCGCCCCGGCTACACCCTCGCTGCCCCGTTCTACCTCAGCCCCGAGGTGTTCGAGGCCGACATGGCGGTCATCTTCGGGCGGCACTGGATTTATGTCGGCGTCGAGCCCGACGTGCCGGAGGCCGGCGACGTCATGGTCGTCGATATCGGCAAGACTTCGGTCGCGATCGTGCGCGACGACGACAATGAGATCCGCGCCTTCCACAACGTCTGCCGCCACCGCGGCGCCCGTCTCGTCCACGAGGAGAAGTCCACCGTCGGCAACCTCGTCTGCCGCTACCATTCCTGGACCTACAACCTCGAAGGCAACCTCATCCACGCCGAGCATATGGGCCCGGACTTCAAGAAGGAGTGCCACGGCCTGAAGCCCGTGCATGTCCGTTCGCTGGCCGGCCTGCTCTTCATCTGCCTCGCCGACGAGCCTCCGGCCGATTTCGACGAGATGGCCGCGCGCCTCGGGCCCTACATCGAGCCGCACAACATGCGCGAGACCAAGGTCGCCTTCCAGAAGGACATCATCGAGCCCGGCAACTGGAAGCTCACGATGGAGAACAACCGCGAGTGCTACCATTGCGGGGCCAACCATCCCGAGCTGACCGTGCCGCTCTTCGCCTACGGTTTCGGCTTCGCGCCGGAGGAGATGGACGAGCACGACCGCGCCCAGGCCGAGCGCTACGGCTGCCTGCTCAAGACCCGCCACGGCGAGTGGGAGGCCGAAGGCCTGCCGTCGAAGGAGATCGACGAGCTCGACACCATGGTCACGGGCTTCCGCACCGAGCGGCTGCCGCTCGATGGCGAGGGCGAGTCCCACACCCTCGACACCAAGGCCGCCTGCAGGAAGCTGCTCGGCAACTTCACCAACGCCAAGCTCGGCGGCCTCTCGGTCTGGACGCAGCCGAATTCCTGGCACCACTTCCTCGGCGACCACATCGTCACCTTCTCGGTGCTGCCGCTCGATGCCGAGCGCTCGCTCCTGCGCACCAAGTGGCTCGTGCACAAGGACGCGGTCGAGGGCGTCGATTACGACCTCGCCAACCTCACCGGCGTCTGGGAGGCCACGAACGACCAGGACAGCGAGCTCGTCGGCATCTGCCAGCAGGGCGTTTCGAGCCCGGCCTACGAGCCCGGCCCCTACTCGCCGCACACCGAGATGCTCGTGGAGAAGTTCTGCAACTGGTATGTCGGCCGCATGGCCGCGCATCTGGGGCGCTGAGCCGTGACGTCGGCCTCCTCCGAACCGGCCGCCGCGCGGCTCGCGGCCTCCGCGCCCTGGGATGCGGAGGCTGACGACAGCTTGGTCTGCCTCGCGGTGCGCGACGAGACGCACGACGTGAAGACCTTCGTGCTCGCCCCGAAGGAGCCCCGGCGCTTCGCCTACGCGCCGGGCCAGTTCCTGACCTTCTCCTTCGAGATCGGCGGCGAGACCATCCACCGCTGCTACACCATCTCCTCGGCGCCGACCCGGCCGAACACGGTCTCGTTCACCGTCAAGCGCGTGCCCGGCGGCCCGGTCTCGAACTGGCTGCACGACCATCTGAAGCCCGGCGCGGTCGTGCGGGCGCTCGGTCCGATGGGTGAGTTCTCCTGCTTCACCCATCCGGCCCCGAAATACCTGCTCCTGTCGGGCGGCAGCGGCGTCACGCCGATGATGTCGATGGCGCGCACCTTCCACGATCTCGGCGAGGCCCGCGACGTGGCCTTCGTCCACTCCGCCCGCTCGCCCGCCGATATCGTGTTCCGGGGCGAGCTGGAGACGATCGCCCGGCTCGATCCCGCCTTCCGCTTCCACGCGGTCTGCGAGACCGATGCCCCGAACGAGGTCTGGGCAGGTCCGAAGGGCCGGCTGTCGCTGGAGATCCTCCGCGAGGCGGTGCCCGACTTCCTCGAGCGCGAGGTCTTCGTCTGCGGTCCCAAGCCCTACATGGACGCCGTGCGGTCGATGCTGAAGGATGCCGGCTTCGACATGGCTCGGCACCATCAGGAGAGCTTCGACTTCGGCGAATTGTCCGAGGCCGAGCAGGCGGCGGCGGCGGAGGCGGGTCAGGAACTCGACGCCGAGGCCGCACCCACGCAGCGCGTGCGCACCTTCCGGGTGGAGTTCGCCAAGACCCGCCGCGTGCTCGAATGCCCCGAGAACGAGACGGTGCTCGACGCCGCCCGCAAGGCCGGCATCCGCCTGCCCTCGTCCTGCGCCAAGGGCCTGTGCGGCACCTGCAAGTCGAAGCTGACCAAGGGCACCGTCTCGATGACCCACGCGGGCGGCATCCGCCAGCGCGAGATCGATGCCGGCATGGCTTTGCTCTGCTGCTCCAAGCCGACGAGCGACCTCGTCGTCGAACGCTGATCGCCCTGCGGCCGCTCCGGCGGTCGCCCCCCGGTCAGCGTCTCCAAGCCTCCCCCATCGCCTTCGGGAGTCGTCCCGTGATCGCCAATGCCGACGCGCTTCTGAAGCCGCTCACCATCAAGGGCCTCACCATCCGCAACCGGGTGATGTCCACGAGCCACGCCCCCGGCTACGGCCGGGACGGCAAGCCGCAGGAGCGCTACCAGCTCTACCACGCGGAGAAGGCCAAGGGCGGCATCGGGCTCACCATGTTCGGCGGCTCGTCCTCGGTGGCCGTCGACAGCCCCGCCGCGCCCTGGAACCAGATCTCGGTCGCCGACGATTCGGTGATCCCGTTCTTCCAGCAATTCTCCGACCGGGTGCACGCGCATGGCGGCAAGCTGATGATTCAGCTCACCCATATGGGCCGGCGCACCAAGTGGGACACCGAGCACTGGCTCCCCACCGTCTCGCCCTCGCCCCGGCGCGAGCCCGCCTCCCGCACCATCCCGAAGGAGATGGAGCCCGAGGACATCGCCCGCATCGTCAAGAGCTTCGCCCAGGCCGCGCGCCGCTGCCGCGAGGGCGGCCTCGACGGCTGCGAGGTCTCGGCCGCCCACGGCCACCTGATCGATCAGTTCTGGTCGCCCTCCGTCAACCAGCGCACCGACAAGTACGGCGGCAGCCTGGAGAACCGGATGCGCTTCGGCATCGAGGTGCTGGAGGCGATGCGCGCGGAAGTCCGCGACGACTACGTCATCGGCATCCGCATGTCGGGCGACGAGATGATCGCCGACGGCCTCAGCCAGGAGGATTGCCTGACGATCGCGAGCGAATACGCCCGGCGCGGTTTGGTGGACTTCCTCAACATCCTCGGTGGCCAGGCGCGCGACCACATCGCCCACGCGATCTCGCTGCCGAACATGTCCTTCCCCGTGGCGCCGTTCCTGTTCCTGCCGAGCGCGATCAAGCGCGAGGTCGACGTGCCGGTGTTCCACGCCCAGCGCGTCACCGATCTCGCCACCGCCGCCCGCGCGGTGGCCGAGGGCCATGTCGACATGGTGGCGATGACGCGCGCCCACATCGCCGATCCGCACCTCGTGAAGAAGCTGTCCGAGGGCCGCGCCGACGACATCCGGCAATGCGTCGGCGCCGGCTACTGCATCGACCGGATCTATGTCGGCGGCGACGCGCTCTGCATCCAGAACGCCGCCACGGGCCGCGAGGCGAGCATGCCGCACGAGATCCGCCGGGCGGATGTGCGCTGCCGCGTCGTGGTGATCGGCGCCGGCCCCGGTGGGCTCGAGGCGGCCCGCGTCTGCGCCGAGCGCGGCCATGCGGTGGTGCTGTTCGAGAAGAGCGGGCAGGCCGGCGGCCAGATCTCCATCGCGGCGAAAGCCGGCTGGCGCGAGGCGATGTCGGGCATCACCCGCTGGCTCGTCTCGCAGGTGACGAAGCTCGGCGTCGATCTGCGCCTCAACACCGAGGCGACCGAAGAGGCCGTGCTGGCGGAAAAGCCCGACGTCGTCATCGTCGCCACCGGCGGCACGCCGTTCCGCGGCCACGCCAAGGGCGCCGAGCAGTACGCGGTCACCACCGCCGAGGTGCTGACCGGCGCGGTCGAGCCCACCGGCTCGGTCTTGCTCTACGACGAGATGGGTCAGCACAATGCCTCGTCGGTGGCCGAGCAATTGGCCAAGCGCGGCTGCCTCGTCGAGATCGCCACCCACGACCGCATGGTCGCGGAAGAGGTCGGCACCACCAACCAGCCGATCCACCTGCGCGAATTGTACAAGCTCGGCGTGGTGATGAGCCCGAACATGGAGCTGATCGAGATCTATCCGGAGGGCAACCGCTTCGTCGCGGCTTTGCGCAACACCATGACCGATGCCGAGGAGGAGCGCCTCGTCGACCGCATCGTCGTCGATCACGGCACGCTGCCGGTAGACCGGCTCTACCACGGCCTGAAGGCGGCCTCGGTCAACCGGGGTCAGACCGATCAGGACGCGGTCCTGCGCGGCGAACCGCAGCCCTACGACCTGTCGAAGGGCTACGCGCTCTACCGCATCGGCGACGCGGTCTCGGGCCGCAACATCCACGCGGCGATCTACGACGCCCTGCGGCTGTGCAAGGACCTGTGAGGCGATCTTCCCCCTCTCTCCGCGTGCGGGAGAGGGGATGCCCGGTCGCGGACGACTGGCTTCAAACCGAAGAAATCCAAGCTGTCGCCAAGCCCTTAGGCTCACCGTCATGACCAGCGCCGCCCCCCTGACCCTGGTGTTTCCCGGCCTCGTCTGGCTGATGGCGGCGCTCGCCCTCGTCCAGGTCTCGCGCCGGGCCGCCCTCTGGCGCGTCGGCACCGCCGCACCCGTGGCGTGGCTCGACGGGCTCGCCAAGCTGCCCCGCCGCTATCTCGTCGATGTCCACCACGTCGTGGCGCGCGACGCGTACGCCTCGCGCATGCACGCGGTCGTGGCCGGTGGCCTGCTCGCGTCCTCGATCCTGACCGCACTGGCGATCCTGCCGCCGCTGGCTGACTTTCGGCCCTACTGGTTCCTCGTGGCGCTGGCCTTCGGAGTGACCGCGATCGGCTCGCTGCTCGTCGGCGCCCGGCGCTACCCGCAAAAGCAGAAGCGCCTCTCCGCCGGCCGCTTCCAGATCCTGCCCTTTCTGCTCCTCGCCTACGCCGTCGGCGGGACGATCACCGCACTCATCCTCGCGTTCGGCGGCGGCGGCGTGATCGGTTCCGTCGCCCTCGCGCTCGCCGCAGCCGGCGGCCTCGGCCTCGCCTTCGAGGTGCGCCACGGCCCGATGCGCCACGCAGCCGCCGGCGCGCTCCATCTCGTCGCCCATCCCCGGCCCGGCCGGTTCGAGGGCCGCCCCGACACCGCGCTCCAGCCCCTCGATCTCGACGCGCCCCGGCTCGGCTCGGAGATGCCGGCCGACTTCACCTGGAACCGGCTGCTCTCCTACGATGCCTGCGTCAGCTGCGGGCGCTGCGAGACCGCCTGTCCGGCCTTCGCCGCCGGCCAGCCGCTGAACCCCAAAAAACTCATTCAGGATCTCGTCGCCGGTCTCTCCCCGGCCGAGCCGGCCTATGCCGGCAACCCCTATCCCGGCGGCCGGGCGGGGCAAGGCGAGCGCGGGGCGCTGGCCCGGCTGATCGGGCCGGACGCGCGCATCCACCCCGACACGTTGTGGTCCTGCACCACCTGCCGCGCCTGCGTCGAGGAATGCCCGATGATGATCGAGCACGTCGATGCCGTGGTCTCCCTGCGCCGGCACGAGACGCTGGAGCGCGGGGCGCTGCCCGAGAAGGCCGTCGTCCCGGTGACGGAGCTGCGTCAGGCCGGCGACCCCGGCGGCCGGCCGCTGGCCTCGCGCACCGACTTCGCCGCCGGCGTCGAGCTGCCACGCATCGCCGATCGGGGCGGGGTCGATGTCCTGCTCTGGCTCGGCGAGGGCGCCTACGACCTGCGCTACGGCCGCTCTCTGCGGGCATTCGTCCGGCTCCTGCGCGACGCCGGGGTCGATTTCGCGGTGCTGGGGGCGGAGGAGCGCGACACCGGCGATCTCGCCCGCCGGCTCGGCGACGAGGCGACCTTCCAGGCGCTGGCGCGGGAGAACATCGCGACGCTGGCCAAGTATCGCTTCGAGCGGATCGTCACCGCCGACCCGCACGCGCTGCATGCCCTGCGCAACGAGTACCCGGCCTTTGGCGGGCGCTACACGGTCGTGCACCACAC
>JAGTAM010000321.1 GCA_023422485.1 Pseudomonadota bacterium
TGGGCCATGTCGTGGGCGAGGCGCCAGGCGCCGTTCGTGCCGGCCTCCGTCACCGCCGCGTCGGCGCCGCTGGAGGGGATCGCCTCGAGGCCCTTCTCCCGGTTGCGGGCGCGGGTGGCGAGCGGGCCGGCCGGGCCGCAGGCCTCGATGCCGCGCACCCGGCCGTTCTTTTCCCGGATCAGCCAGAAGCCATCGCCGCCGATGCCGTTCATGTGCGGGTAGACCACCGCGATCGCCGCGGCCATGGCGACCATCGCCTCGATGGCGTTGCCGCCCTGCGCCAGCACGTTCTGCCCGGCTGCGGCCGCGAGCGCATGGGGGGCGGCGACGGCCGCATGGGCGAAGACAGGCGTATCGGGCATGATCGGACTCTGACGAAACCTGAGGTCGGCCGGAACGGGACCGAGAAGCAGGATCAGGACCACGCGCAGACGCGCAGGGCAACCGCCACGCTCCCGGTATCCGCGCAGCCCGGGCATTCGCCGGCCGCGCAACCGGCTGTCCCTCCGGCCGAGGCCTCCTGATATCCGCGATCGAGGGTTGCTCGAGGCGACCGGATTCCCGGAATGCTGAAATAGTTCCGGTCGCGCTTGTGCCTTTTTACGGATGTTGCAGAAAAGGAACTGCGCGGCTGCGGGCAGGATGACATGATCGTCCTCGCGATTCGGCAGGTATTTCCACACATGAAGCAAAACGACCGGGCGATCCTACAGGATCGCGTGAGAACACTTGTCTTGCGCCATGCTCTCGAAGCAGCACTTCAGCGGTTGGCCCACCTTTCCGGTGCGAGTGCCGAGGAAGAACTGTTGCGGCTCGAGCAGTCCATTGTGTTGGCCACGCGCCGCGTCGGCGAAATTCCCGGCAACGTACAGCTCGCTGCCCTGGTCGCGGTCGAGGATGCGGTGGCGGCCATCCGCACCGCGTTCGATACCGTGCACGGGCGGATCGAGACGGCGCCGGCCGTGAACCCCACGGCACCGACAGCCCTGGCGGCCTGAAACGCGACGATTTCGTCGCCGATGCAGGTCCGCGGCAATTGAATTGCCGTCGCGTCATGGGCATATCGCCCCCGCTTTTTTCGAGTGCTCCTCGCGAAGCCCAGGCCGCGCTGCCGCGGTCGCCTCGCGAGGCGCATCAAATGCGGAGGCATCCTCTTGAGCGAGACGGTAGAGCGGCACGAATTCGGTGCCGAGGTCGGGCGCCTGTTGGATCTCGTCGTCCACGCGCTCTATTCCGACCGCGAGATTTTTTTGCGCGAGCTGGTGGCCAATGCCGCCGACGCGACCGACCGGCGCCGCTTCGAGGCGCTGACCAACGAAGCCCTGGCGCTCCCTTCCGACGCCCGGGTGCTGATTGCCCCCGACAAGGCGGCGCGCACGCTCACTATCTCCGATTCCGGCATCGGCATGAGCAAGGAGGATCTGGCGCAGAACCTCGGCACCATCGCCCGCTCCGGCACCCGCGCCTTCTCGCAGGCGCTCGGCGAGACCAAGGGCGGCGAGGGCGAGGATCTGCGTCCGAGCCTGATCGGACAGTTCGGCGTCGGCTTCTACTCCGCCTTCATGGTGGCCGACCGCGTCACCGTCACCTCGCGCCGGGCGGGCGCGGACGAGGCCTGGACCTGGGCCTCTGACGGCAAGGGCAGCTACACCCTTGAGCCGGCGAACCGTGAGCAGGCCGGCACCGACATCGTGCTGCACCTCAAGGAGGACGCCGACGAGTATCTGGAGAGCTACCGGCTCGACCACGTCGTGCGCAAATGGGCCGACAACATCGCCGTGCCGATCGCCATCCGCGATGCCGAGGGCAAGGAGGAGCCGGCCAACCGCGGCACCGCCCTCTGGCGCAAGCCGAAATCCGAGATCACCGAGGAGCAGTACAAGGAGTTCTACCGCACCGTCAGCCACGGCTTCGACGAGCCCTGGGCGACGCTGCACTGGCGGGCCGAGGGCGCGCTCGAATTCACCGGCCTCCTGTTCGTGCCGAGCATGAAGCCGTTCATGCCGATGGAGGATGACCGCCGCTCCAAGGTGCGGCTGCACGTGCGGCGCATGTTCATCACCGACGAGGCCGAGCTGCTGCCGAACTGGCTGCGCTTCGTCCACGGCGTGGTCGACACCGACGACCTGCCGCTCAACGTCTCGCGCGAGATGCTGCAATCGACGCCGACGCTTCAGAAGATCCGCCGTGCGGTGACCACCCGCGTCATCAACGAGCTGTCGAGCCGCTCGAAGAACGCGGAGAAGGCCGAGGAATACCAGAAGTTCTTCGAGAACTTCGGCTCGGTGCTGAAGGAAGGCATCTACGAGGACTTCGAGCGCCGCGCCGAGATCGCGCCGCTGCTGCGCTTCCGTTCGTCCACGCAAGAGGGCTGGACCTCGCTGCCCGACTACGTGTCGCGGATGAAGCCGGAGCAGGAGGCGATCTACTACCTCGTCGCCGACGACGTGGAGGCGCTCAAGAACTCCGCCCAGCTCGAAGGTTTCCGCGCCCGCGGGGTCGAGGTTCTGCTGCTGTCGGACCACGTCGATGCGTTCTGGCCGGAGCAGTTGGGCAAGTTCGAAGACAAGCCGCTGCGCTCGGTCACGCAAGGCTCGGCCGACCTCGCCAAGCTCAAGCCCGAGGGCGAGGCGGCTGAGGAGGCGCCCCCGGTCGACAAGCTGGTGGCCGCCCTCAAGCTCGCGCTGGAGCCGGACGTCTCAGATGTGCGGACGACGGACCGCCTCGTGGACAGTGCCGTGGTGCTCGCCGCCTCCGGTATGGGGCCGGACCTGCAGATGCAGCGCCTGCTGCGCCGGGCCGGCCGCGGCTTCGGCGGCTCCGCGCCGATTCTGGAGATCAACCCGCGCCACCCCCTGATCCGGTCGCTCAACGAC
>JAGTAM010000356.1 GCA_023422485.1 Pseudomonadota bacterium
CATCCTTCAGCCCCTGCACGCGGATTGTCCATGACCGAGATTCGAGACACCGCCGACGGTATCACCCTCGATCTGCAGCGCACCCGCCGCTCGGTGCCGCCGATGCTGCTCGACGGGCCCGGTCCGACGCCCGAAGAACTCGACGGCTGGCTCGCGATCGCGGCGCGGGTGCCCGACCATGGGAAGCTCAGCCCCTGGCGCTTCCTCGTGATCGAGGGCGAGGCGCGCGAGCGCGTCGGCGCCATCATCGAGCGGACGTTTCTCGCCGATTTCCCGCAGGCCGATGAGAAGCGGCGCGCCCAGGAGCGGCAGCGGCTCACCCACGCGCCGGTGGTGGTCGCCGTGGTGTCCCGCGCCGGGCCGCACATGAAGATCCCCGAATGGGAGCAGGTGCTCTCGGCCGGCGCCGTTTGCATGAACCTCGTGGTGGCGGCCAACGCCGCGGGCTACGCGACCTCCTGGCTCACCGAGTGGTTCGCCTACGACCGCCGGGTGCTCGACGCGCTCGGCCTCGACCCGGCCGAGCGGATCGCCGGCTTCATCCATATCGGCCGCGCGCGAGAGGTGCCCTCCGACCGGCCGCGACCGGACCTGAGCCAGATCGTCACCCGGCTCTAGCGCATCGTTCCGGACACCCGGTCCGGAATGATGCTCTATCCTCCTGCTTTTGCATCGCCATTTTCCGAAAGCCGGTAGCCACCTTTCGGGACGATGCTCTGAGGGATCCCCCATGCATTACGAGGCCGACAAGCCCAGCCTGCCGCACAATCCGCTCAAAGCCATCGTCGCCCCGCGCCCGATCGGCTGGATCAGCGCCATGGACCGGGCGGGCCGGGTGAATCTCGCGCCCTACTCGTTCTTCAACGCGGTCGGCGGCGAGCCCGACATGGTGATGTTCTCCTCCTCCGGCCGCAAGGACGCGATGACGTTCGCGGAAGAGGGCGGCGAGTTCGTCTGCAGCCTCGCCACCTTCGACCTGCGGGAAGCCGTCAACGCCACATCGGCGCCGCTCCCGCGGGGGGAGAGCGAATTCGGCTTCGCCGGGCTCACCCCCGCGCCCTCGCTTCGCGTGCGCCCGCCCCGCGTCGCGGAATCGCCCGCGGCGATCGAGTGCAAATGGCTCCAGACCGTACCGCTGGTGCCGCTCGGCGGCGGCGAGCCGGCGAACTTCATGGTGATCGGGCAGGTGGTCTCGATCTACGTCGACGACCGCTTCGTCAGGGACGGGCGGGTCGATACGGGGGCGATGCGCCCGATCCTGCGCGGCGGCTATTTCGACTATTTCACCACCGAGTCGGAGAATCGGTTCGAGCTGCGGCGGCCGAAGGGTGGCAGCTGAAGCTGAAGCGGACGGCCTTCCGAGTCGCTGAGCCCTGATGGTCGTTCGGCGATTTGGCCCCCCGTGCCGGCGCCGTGCAGTCTTCGCGGCGGCGCGGAACGCGACCGGGCACAGCGCCGTTTCTCACGCCACGAGATGGGAGGAACGGTATGCGAGTTCTTGCGACGGCATCGATGCTGACGGTGATGACGCTGCTCAGTGTCGGGACCGCGGAGGCCAAAGGCTGCATCAAGGGCGCAATCATCGGCGGTGTCGCCGGCCACTATCTGGCTGAGCGCGGCGTCGTCGGCGCCGTGGCCGGCTGTCTGGCAGGACGTGCCCTGGCCAACCGTCGCGCGCGGCGCGAAATCGACTACGGCTCCCGTGTCCAGCCCCGCGGGGCGGGCTATGGCGGAGGACAGGTCTATCCGCGCCGGGACTACCGATATTGACACGAAAACCGGGGCGCGGATCGGCGCCCCGTCTCGTACCGGATCCGGCACTCTCTGGTCCGTGCCCGGCACGGGACATTCCACGGGTCTCTCGACGACGCCGGCCTGAGACGGGTCCGCGAGGCTCTGCGAACAGGCAGGGCCGGCGGGCCGGTGCGATGGGCCTCTAACCGGTGATGCCGAGTTCGGCTTCGACGCGGGCGATCCAGGCGCGCAAGGCCGGATAGGGGGGCGAGGTCGAAGCCGCCCTCGTGCGCGAGGCGGGTATAGGCCACCAGCGCCACGTCGGCGAGACTCAGACCGGGACCGACGAGGAACGGCCGATCCGACAGCGCACCCTCTATCAGGGCAAGCGCGGCGTGACCCCGCTCGAACAGCTTCGGATCGAGCTCAGCCTCCGCAAGGCCGAGATAGTAGAGCTGGAACCGGCGCACGGCGATGTAGGGCTCGTGGCTGTACTGCTCCCAGAACAGCCATTGCCGCATCTTCGCCTGCGCGAAGGCATCCGCCGGGATCAGCCCGGAATCGCGGGCGAGATAGCCGATGATCGCGTTCGACTCGGCGAGGCTGCGCCCGTCCTCCAGCACCAGGGTCGGCACACGCCCGTCCGGGTTGAGGGCGAGGAAGTCGGGCGTGCGGGTCTCGCCCTTCAGGATGTCGACTTCGCGCCAGTCGAGGTCGATCCCGAGATGTGCCGCGACCCAGGCCACCTTCAGGCAATTGCCCGACTTGCGGTCACCGTAGACGGTGAGCATGCCAACCTCTCGTGTCCCGCTCCCGGGCGAGGCCGACTCACCCGGTTCCGTCGGGCGCTGGGGGCCGCGACACGACCCACCTGAAGCCATACGGCGTGGCTGTCGCAAGCCCTTCGGGTGAGCGTTCCTCGCCGGGTGTCAGCTCTTCAAAGACGGCCACGCCCGCTGCCGCCGCGGCGAGATGGACGAGGCCGCGCGCCTGGGCGAGCGCGCCCGCCTGCCGCAGGCTCGCTGCGAGCGCCGTCCCGTCGAGGGAAAGGCCGGCGAGCTGGGGGCTCGCCCCGGCGAAGCTGCGGGCCTCGATCACGCCGAGGGGATGGCCGATGGCGGCAAGGATGACCGTCGCACCGTCATCCAGGCCGGCCAGCGCCTCGCAGACGGCGAGCCGGCCGCCGAGGGCGGCCACGTCCCGGCCGGAGCGGGCATCGCGCAGCAGCACGCCGTGCGGCCGCTCCGCCATCAGGCCTTCGAGGCTCGGGTCGTCGGCCGTATCGAGGGCGGCGTAGATCGTCAGGCCGGGCCGGCGCGCCCTGAGATCCGCGATCGCACCCGGTGGCGGTGGCGTCTCGAACACCAAGGCATCCGCTCCCGCCGCCAGCGCCGCTTCGACAGCGGCCGGGTCGATGACGGCGCAACGCGCGGCCTCAGGCTCGGAATGATGCGGGGCAGGTCTCATGCGGGCTACGATGGATCGCGGCAGGCTCGACGGGCTCCCCCTCCGCAAGCGGACGAAAAGCTTAAGCTTTTCGCGAATGCTGCGGGCCGGAAGCGGCATCATTCAAGCTTCCTTTACCATATGCGCAGGAATGTCGGGCTTCGCGGGGCCGAATGACGGTCCCGGCGGGACGCGTCATGTTCCTGTTCACCAATGCTCCCATCGGTAACCGCGAGACCGCCGCCCCGGCGCGGACCGCCGCGGCGAACGGCGAGGTCGTCGAGGCGATCCGCGAGGGGGCGCAGACGAGCGGCGTCGGCTTCGACTACCTGCTCGCCACGGCGCAGCGCGAATCCAGCCTCAACCCCTCGGCCAAGGCGAGCACTTCGACGGCGACCGGCCTGTTCCAGTTCATCGAGCAGACCTGGCTCGGCGTGATGAAGAATGCCGGGCCCAAGCTCGGCCTCTCTTCCTACGCCGACGCGATCACCGCGGGGGCGGATGGCCGCTACACCGTGGCCGACCCGGCGGCGCGGCAGGCGATCCTCGACCTGCGCCGCGATCCGAAGGTCTCGGCGGCGATGGCCGGCGCGCTCACGCAGCGCAACGGCGAAGCCCTGAGCGCGGCATTGGGGCGCGAGCCGAATGCCGGCGATCTCTACGCGGCCCACGTCCTCGGCGCCAAGGGCGCCGGCGCGCTGATCGCCTCGGCCCAGGCGACCCCGTCCCGCCCGGCCGCCCTCGATCTGCCGGAGGCGGCCGCCGCCAACCGCAGCCTGTTCTACGACCGCGCCGGCCGGCCGCGCAGCGCGTCGGAACTCTACGGACTCCTCAGCCAGACGACCTCGGGCGTGGCGACCCCGGTCGCGACCGCCGCGGCCGATACCAGCGTACCGACGGCCTACGCGTCGCTGGAGGGTGGCCTGCGCTCGCTGTTCCAGACCGACCGGCGCCAGGGCGCGATCTCGGAAGGCGTGGCCAAGATCTGGCAGAACCGCGCCGCGAGCACCGCCGCCCGTACGGCCCCGACCTACTTCCCGCGCTCCGACGGATCGGGCGAGGCGGACGGCACGGCCGCGCCACCCGCCGCGACGGCGCCCCCGGCCGTGACG
>JAGTAM010000381.1 GCA_023422485.1 Pseudomonadota bacterium
ATCTGCCGGACGGGCTCATCCGCCTCGCCCGCCGCCTCGACAAGGCCGACCGGGACTTGGCCGAAGAGCTGGCTCGGGCGCTCGCCGACGACCTGCCGCTCAACCGCCGCGACGGCAATTTCGTGCGGGCCGGCTACCATGCCGAGATCGACGAGGCGCGCGGGCTCGGCCAGGACTCGCGAAAAGTCATCGCCGCGCTCCAGGCGCGCTATGCCGAGGCCACCGGCTGCCGGACGCTGCGGATCAAGCACAACAACGTGCTCGGTTACTACATCGAGGTGCCGCAGGCGGTGGGCGAGGCCTGCCTCAAGGGATTGATGCAGGACTTCGTGCATCGCCAGACCATGGTCGACGCGATGCGCTTCACCAGCGTCGAACTGGGTGAACTCGAATCGAAGATCGCGGGCGCCTCCGACCGGGTGCTCGCGCTCGAATCCGAGGTGTTCGACCGTCTCGCGGCGCGGGTGGGGGAACAGGCGGAGGCGATCGCCGACATCGCCGAGGCCTTGTCCGGCCTCGACGTCGCGGCGAGCCACGCGGAACTCGCAGTCGAACTCGCCTGGACCCGGCCGGTCATCGACGACAGCCTCGCCTTCGAGATCCGGGGCGGGCGCCATCCCGTCGTCGAGGCGGCGCTGATGCGGGCCGGCGAGGCCTTCATCGCCAACGCCTGCGACCTGTCGGGCGACGAGGCCGGACGCATCCGCCTCGTCACCGGCCCGAACATGGGCGGCAAGTCGACCTTCCTGCGCCAGAACGCGCTCATCGCCGTGCTGGCGCAGATGGGCGCCTTCGTGCCGGCGGCCTCGGCCCGGCTCGGCGTGGTCGATCGCCTGTTCTCCCGCGTCGGCGCTGCCGACGACCTCGCGCGGGGCCATTCGACCTTCATGGTCGAGATGGTCGAGACTGCCGCGATCCTCAATCAGGCGACCCGCCGCTCGCTGGTAGTGCTCGACGAGATCGGCCGCGGTACCGCGACCTTCGACGGCCTCTCCATCGCCTGGGCCTGCCTGGAGCACCTGCACGAGAAGAACGGCTGCCGCGCCCTGTTCGCGACCCATTTCCACGAGTTGACCGCGCTGAGCCAGCGCCTGCCCCGCCTCGACAACGCCACCCTCAAGGTGGCCGAGGACCGCGGCGACGTGGTGTTCCTGCATGAGGTGGTGCCGGGTGTGGCCGAGCGCTCCTACGGCCTTCAGGTCGCCCGCCTCGCCGGCCTGCCGCCGAGCGTGGTGGCGCGGGCCGGCGCGATCCTGAAAGGGCTCGAAAGCTCCGAGCGCGAGCGCCCGGCCCGCCGCAAGATCGAGGATCTGCCGCTGTTTGCAAGCCTCGCCGCCTCTCCACCGCCCCCGCCGGAACCGGCGAGCCCTGAGCCGGACGACCGCCTCGGCCGGCTGATCGACACCATCGATCCCGACGCGCTCACCCCGCGCGAGGCGCTCGACGCGCTCTACCGCCTCAAGACGGAGCGGGCCGCGGGCTGAATCATCGTGGCTTCGCATCGTCTTTTCCGAAAGCCGGCGGCCACCTTTCGGGACGATGCTCCGAAGCCGCGGTTCGAGGCCGCGGGGCGGCGCGGCTCACGGGGCGGGGAAGGTCTGTTATAGAGCCCTTCGCTGATGACGGCCGGCCCACTACCGGCCCGACAGGCGCCGCCTCCCTCCGCGACCTCGGATTCGCCCGAGATCGGGACATCCGCGGAAGGGGAGGGGCGCCGGGCCGCCCGGAAAACAGATCGATGCTCCGCCTCCTCCTCGCCCTCCTCCTGACGCTCGCCGCCCCCGGCCTCGCCGGGGCGCAGGGTGCCATGACGGCGGCCAAGGCCAAGGATCTCGTCCGCGCCAGCCTCGTGGCCGAGAGCGAGGCGCTGGTGCCCGGCCGCACGGTGACGCTCGGCCTGCACATGACGATGAAGCCGGGCTGGCACGTCTACTGGCGCAATCCCGGCGATTCCGGTCTGCCGCCGGAGATGGGCTGGCGCCTGCCCGCCGGATACGCGGTCGGCCCGGTGCAGTGGCCGGTGCCGGAGCGCATCCCGGTCCAGACCCTGATGAATTTCGGCTACGAGGGCGCCGTCACCCTGCTGGTGCCGCTCAGCGTGCCCGAGAGTGCCAGGGCCGGCGAGACGGTGCGGCTCGCCGGAACGCTGTCCTACCTCGTCTGCGAGGAGATCTGCATTCCGGGCTCGTCCGAGCTGAGCCTCGACCTGCCGGTGGCGGCCTCCGCCGAGCCGGCTTCGGGACAAGCCGCCCTGTTCGCCCGCGCCCGCGCCGCTCTGCCGGAGCCCGCGCCCGGAGCGCATCGCACCACCCGCGAGGGCGAGCGCCTCGTACTGCATCTCGACCGGCCGGGCCTCGCGGACGTGACCGACGCTGCCTTCTTCCCCTACGCCGAGGGCGCGCTCGAGAACGCCGCCCCGCAGGATCTCGCCGTCGATGCCGGCGGCCTGCGCCTGACGCTCACGCCGGGCGAGGCCAAGGAGCCGCCGGAGGCGCTCGCCGGCGTGCTCGCGCTCACCGAGGACGGTGTGCGCAAGGCCTACGCCCTCGGACTGGAGCCCGCCTCCGCACCGACGACCGCCGCGGCCGTTCCGACCGCGGAGGCGCCGGCCGCCGCGCCGGAGGACGAGAGCCTGACGCTGTGGAGCGCCGCCGGGCTGGCGCTCGTCGGCGGGCTTCTCCTCAACCTGATGCCCTGCGTCTTCCCCGTCCTCTCGATCAAGGTCTTGAGCCTCGTTCGGCAGGCCGGCGAATCCGCCACCCGCGTCCGCCTGCACGGGCTCGCCTACACTCTGGGCGTGCTCGCGAGCTTCCTCGGGCTCGCCGGTCTCCTGATCGCGCTGAAGGCGGGGGGCGCCGGGATCGGCTGGGGCTTCCAGCTCCAATCGCCGGTCGTGGTGGCGCAGCTCCCCTACCGGCTGTTCGCCATGGGCCTGAGCCTGTCGGGGGCGGTGCATCTCGGCGGCGGGATCGTCGGGCTCGGCGACGGGCTGACCCGGCGGGCGGGCTACCAGGGCTCGTTCTTCACCGGCGTGCTGGCGACGCTCGTCGCCACGCCCTGCACGGCGCCGTTCATGGGCGCGGCGGTAGGCTTTGCCCTGACGCAATCGACCCCCGCCGCGCTCGCCGTCTTCGCCAGCCTCGGCCTCGGGCTCGCCCTGCCGTTCCTCGGGCTGACGCTGTTCCCGCAGGCGCTGCGGCTGCTGCCGCGGCCGGGCGCCTGGATGGACGAGCTCAAGGGCGCGCTCGCCTTTCCCGTCTATGCCACGGGGGCGTGGCTGGTCTGGGTGCTGGCGCAGCAGGTCGGGCCCAATGGGCTGCTCGCCGGACTGACCGGCCTCGTGCTGGTGGCGCTCGCCGCCTGGGCCTGGGAACGGGCGCGCGGAGCCGGCC
>JAGTAM010000405.1 GCA_023422485.1 Pseudomonadota bacterium
GGCCAGGTGACGGCGGGGGAGCCGCAGGCCGCGCAGGCGAAGCTCCCCGCGCTGACGAGGATCGCCGCCCCCAGGTCGGCTGCGGCCTGCGCGCCCATCAGGCGCTGTTCCGGTAGTAATGCGAGAAGTCGCGGTAGAGCGTGCCGCGGTCCGCAGCCCGGCCCTGGTGGCGCTTGAGGTCGACCTTGTTCAGGACGAGCCCGGCCACCGTCAGACCGAGCCGGCGCATATAGGCGAGACTCGCGGTGACCGCCGCCTTCTGCGTGCCGTGCCAAGCCACGACGTGGACCACGGCGTCGGCGTGCTGGCGCAGGAGCGCGACGTCGCCGAGCAGCAGCACCGGAGGCACCTCGACGAGAATCACGTCGTAGCGCTCGCGCGCCTCCCGCACGAGCATGCCGAAGGTCGGCTCGGCGTAGATGTCGTGCCCGTCCTTGAGGCCGGAGACGCGGCGGATGGTCGAGATCCGGCCCTCCGCCTCCTCGTCCTCGGCCTCCGCCTCGGGGCCGGACGGGCCGAGGCGGCCATCCTCGATCGCGGCGCGGCGGGGCGAGCCGTCGAGGATCAGGACCCGGCGGCCCATGGCGGCGAGCGAGCGCGCCACCGAGCGGGCGACCACGGACTTGCCCTCGCCCGGCATCGCCGAGGTGACGAGGACGACCTTGAGCGGTTCGCGCACGGCGACGAGCTCGGCCACCGCCGCCCGCACGGCCTCGCGGAAGACGAGGTCCTGCTCCAGGCGCTCGCCCGAATGCTCGCCCGCCGGCCGGCTCGGAAGCAGCGCGAGGCAGGGCAGGCCGGTCTCGGCCTCCATCTCGCCCTGGCTGCGGTAGCCGCGGTCGCGGCGGTCGAGCGCGAGCGCCAGCACCGAGCCGGCCCCGGCGCCGGCGAACAGGCCGAGGCCGAGCACGAGGCCGAGGCCGGGGCCGGTGGGCAGGGTCGGAACCTTGGCCGGCGCCAGCATCTGCGCCATCACCGGCTTGAGCTCGCTGAGCGCATTGGCGGTCTGGTAGCCCTCGTCGAGGACGCGCAGGCGATCGCGGGCGGCGGTGGCATCGGCCTGGAGCGCGCGCAGCTTGGCTTCGAGCGCCTTGCTCTCGATGAGCGAGCGGCGCACGCTCGCGACCCGCGCCTCGGCCGAGGCTTCGAGAGAGCGGGCGGCGCCGAGATCGACCTCGACCAGCTTCAGCACCTCGGCCATCCGGATCTGGAGCCGCTGCTGGAGCGCGGCGATCGAGGCCTTGAGGCGCAGCACGCTGGGGTGGTTGTCGCCGGAGACGGCGGTGAGCTGCTCCAGCTCCTGGCGCAGCTTGCTGTCGTCGGCCAGCATCTGCTGGATCACCGGCGAGATCGTCGTGTCGACGGCGTTCGGCACGCCGCCGAAGCGCATCACGTCCCCGGCGCGCTGCAGCCGCGCTTCCTCCGCCAGCCGCTTGGCCGAGGCGCTGGAGAGCTCGGTCAGGGCGTCGCGCAATTGCTGCTCGCGCAGGTCCACGCCCTCGCGCACCGACTCGACGAAGCCGGTGCGCTTGCGGAAGGCGTCGATCTCGCCTTCCAGCCGCGCGAGTTCGCCGCGCGAGACCTGGATCTGCTCGGCGTACCAGCGGCTCGCCCGCTCGGTGGCGAGCGAGGCCGCCTGCATCTTGCGGGCGAGGTATTCGGTCGCGAAGGTGTTGGCGGTCTCCGCCGCCCGCCTCGGATCGCGGTCGCGGTAGCCGATGGTGATCAGATAGGCCTTGGCGTCGTTGCCGACGGTGAGCCCGCGCAGGAGCCCCTGCGCCCGGGCGTCCCGCTCGGTCTCCTGCTGCGTCGTTTCCCCTTGGCGAGGGCCGGGAGGCGCGGGCAGCGCAGCCTGGACCCGGGTTTCGAGGGCTTGGCGCAGGGAGGCGACCCATCCCGCCGGCTGCTCCTTGGCCGCATGCTCCGCTTTGGCCGCTTCCGTCTCGAGCCGGCCCGCCACGGCCTGCGCGATGGCGAACGAGCGGATGATGCGTGCCTCGCTTTCCACCACAGAGGCCGGCTCCAGGGCGATCTGCGGGCCGGACTTGCCAGTCCCGCGCACGTCCTGGGTCTGGCCGAAATCGAACTGGAGCAGCACCTCGGCGACATAGCTCGGCGGCAGAGCCATTGAGGCCGCCCCCGCCGCCAGCGCCGACAGCCCGGCGATCGCGGCGATCATCAGCTTGCGCCGCCACAGCACCGCGAGGGCGTGCTCGGTAACCGCCTCGTAATGGGCGGTGAGCGAGGGCCGCGCGCCGGGCGGGTCGGCTTCGTGGAACGGGTCCATGGGTCACGCCTGCATCGGTGGCGAAAGGGAGCGTGTCGGGAGAGCGGAGGGCGAGGGACCGCAAGGCCCCTCGTCAGCGGGCACCTTTGGCGGTGAGCACTGCCGGCACCGTCTCGAGGAGGATGTACAGGTCGATCCAGATCGACCAGTTGCGGATGTAGAAGCTGTCCTGCTGCTCCTGGACCGCGAGGTCGCCGTCGCTGCGGGCCGAGATCTGCCACAACCCGGTCAGGCCCGGCGGCACGCTCGCCCGCAGGGCCTGGAAGGTCGGGCCGAACCGCTCGGTGTGGTAGGCAGGGAAGGGCCGCGGCCCGACCACGCTCATGTCGCCGCGCAGGACGTTGAGCAGTTGCGGCAGCTCGTCGAGGCTGGTGCGGCGGATGAAGCCGCCGATGCCGGGCAGGACGCGCGGATCGTCGCGCAGCTTGCAGAACCGCTCCCACTCGTGCCGGGCGGCCTCGTCGGCGGCGAGGTGGTCGGCGAGCCGCGCCTCCGCGTCGCGGAACATGCTGCGCAGCTTGTACACGCGGATGGTGCGGCCGTCGCGTCCGACGCGGGGCTGGACGTAGAAGGCGGGGCCCGGATCGGCGAGCTTCACCGCGAGCGCCAGCAGGCCGATCAGCGGTCCGAACAGGAGGAGCGCGGGCAGCGCCACGGCGAGGTCGAGGGCGCGCTTGAGGCGCAGGTTGTGCGGCAGGAAGATCGCCCGGCGCACCACGAGCCCGACCACCGAGCCGAGGCACCGGGTCTGGAGGCGCACGGTCTCCACTTCCGGCGCGTGGTGGGCGACGATGACCTGTCGGAACGGATGCCGGGTCAGCCAGGCGAAGCGGTCGGGCGCACGCTCGCCCGGCGTGCAGATCGCGACCTCGGCCGCCGCCAGCAGCTCCGACATGCGCTCGGCCTCCTCGGCCGGCCCCGATGGGACGGTCCGCAAGGGATCGACGCGCAAGGGATCGACGCGCAAGGGTTCGACCGCCTGATCGGGGGCGCGGACGATGCCGATGGGCCGCAGGCCGAGTTCCGGCCGTGCGGCAAGGCTGCGGGCCAGCTCCGCGGCGCCCTCGCCGTAGACGATGGTCGCCGCCCCCCACAGGCCCCGCCGGACGAGCCGCGCACGCACGAACCCCTCCGCGTAGTGCCCAAACGGGATCGAGAGGAGGGCGGCGATCCCGGCGGCGGTCCAGAGCCACGGCGCGAATCCGCCGCCGACCAGCACGGCCGCGCTGAACGCGAAGGCGGCGGCGAGACTGCGGCGGCGCAGCCGCTCGATCGGTTCCGCCTCGATCGGTTCGTAGAGGCCGCACAGGGCCAGGGTGCCGATCTGCAAGGCGCACCAGCCGATCAGCGGGGCGGGCGCGACGCCGGGAAGGGCCCCGGACGCGGCCATGACGAGCAGGCTCGCCCCGCAGGCGGCGAGCACGGCGGCGATGTCGCCGCCGATGAGGGCGCCGGTGACGGTGAGGCGCCGGGCCCAGGCGGCCGCCTCGGGGCGTCCGGACCGGGCCGGCCCGAGACGTTCCTGAAGCCGCTCTTGCAGTCGCTCCTGCGCACGCTCCTGCCAGCCCGGCCCTCCGGCCGGCAGGAGGCCGGTGTTGGCAACATCGACGTCCGGCATGGGTTCGCTCGCGCTGCAGTGCCTGCGGGGAGGGAGGGACGGTCGGCCGGCCGGCCTACTCGGCGGCCTGCCTCGGGGCGGCGTCCGCTTCCCGCTGCGCCTCCTGAATCTGCGCCTCGATCCAGCGGTAGGTGGGCTTCAGGCCCTCGCGCAGGTGGATGCCCGGCTCCCAGCCCAGAACCTCGCGCAGGCGGGTGTTGTCGCTGTTGCGCCCGCGTACGCCCTGCGGCTTGCTCAGATCGAACGACTTGTTGATCGTCTTGCCGGCGACGTCGGCCACGAGATCGACGAGGCCGCTGATGTTGACGAGTTCGTCCGTGCCGAGGTTGAGCGGCCCGTGATGATCCGACTGCATGATCCGGTAGATGCCCTCGACGCAGTCGTCCACGTACATGAACGAGCGGGTCTGCTGGCCGTCGCCCCAGATCTCGATCGTGCCGCCGTCGGGCGTATGCGCGACCTTGCGGCAGAT
>JAGTAM010000460.1 GCA_023422485.1 Pseudomonadota bacterium
CGCGCCTTTCTCCATGCCGGCGAAGGCCCCG
This sequence comes from Pseudomonadota bacterium, assembly GCA_023422485.1. GTDB lineage: Bacteria > Pseudomonadota > Alphaproteobacteria > Rhizobiales > Beijerinckiaceae > Methylobacterium. Next base: position 32 of record JAGTAM010000460.1, read on the forward strand.
TCCGCGCCGAGCACCACCGAGCGCAGGTCGTCGTCATTGCCGACGCAGGCGAAGACGATGGCGCATCCGGCCGCCGCCTCGCGCGGTGTCGCAGCGGCCCTGCCGCCGTTGGCGGCGGTCCAGGCCTCGGCCTTCGCGCCGGTGCGGTTGAAGACGGTGACCTCGTGGCCCTTCTTCGCGAGGTGACCCGCCATCGGCGAGCCCATCACGCCGAGGCCCAGAAACGCGACTTTCGCCATGGGATTTGTGTCTCCGCTATCGGATCGTCTGATGGCGTGCTCTAGCGCCGAGAGCCCGACATTCAAAATGCCGCGCGGTCCGGCGCTGGGGATGGCCGTTGCCGCTGAGGAAGCGGTCGGATAGGGTCCGTCCGCCGATGCAGGACCGCCCCCGAAACCCCTATTCCGGTCTTGCCGACCACGCCTTCTGGGATCGCTCCGTCGGCTCGCTGCCGCTGTTCGCCCTCGATCCGATGGCCGGACCGCCGGTTCCGGAGGGGTTGCGGCTGACGCAGGCGACCCGGATCGCCACGGCGGGAAGCTGCTTTGCCCAGCACATCGCCGACAGGCTCCAAGCGAGCGGCTACCATTATCTCGTCACGGAAGACGTGCCCGAGGGCGCGGCACCGGACGAGGCCCGCACCCGCGGCTACCGCCTGTTCTCGGCGCGCTATGGCAACGTCTACACCGCGCGCCAACTGCTCCAGCTCATCGAGCGGGCCTATGGCCGCTTCACGCCGGCCGACGCCGCCTGGGAGCGTCCGGACGGGCGCTTCGCCGACCCGTTCCGGCCGCGCATCGAGCCCGAGGGCTTCGCGAGCCCGGAGGCCGTCGAGGTGGAGCGGCTGGAGCACTTCGCCCATGTGCGACGATTGTTCGAAGACCTCGACGTCTTCATCTTCACCCTCGGCCTGACCGAGGGCTGGCAGGCGAAGGCCGACGGTGCGGCCTTTCCGCTCTGCCCGGGCGTCGCCGCCGGCCGTTTCGATCCGGAGGCCTACGCCTTCCGAAACCAGCCGGTCGAGGAGGTGATTGCGGACCTCTCCGCCTTCGCCGACGCCTTGAAGGCCGTGAATCCGCGGGCACGCCTGATCCTGACGGTCTCACCGGTGCCACTGGTGGCCACCTATGAGGGGCGCCACGTCCTGCAATCGACGGTGCACAGTAAGGCGGTGCTGCGCGTCGCGGCTCAGCGTCTCGCCGACACCCGCGACGACACGCTCTACTTCCCCTCCTACGAGATCATCACCTCGCCCGAGGGCGGCTTCCGCTATCTCGAGAGCGATCTCAGGTCCGTTAGCAAGGACGGTGTCGATCATGTCATGCGGGTCTTCTTCCGCCATCTCACCGAGGGCGGGGACCAGGACGTCCTCCCTGCCTCCAGCCGCAGCCTGCACGAGGCGCGCCGCGAGTTCGCCCGGCAGGCGGCGGTCGTCTGCGACGAGGAATTGCTGGCGGCCGGAGGCACGCGTCCGTGGCTAGGCGAATCGTCGTCGTCGGCAACAGCTGCCAAGTCGCCGTCCTGGCAGGGTGCCTGGGGTTCCTTGCGCCGGATGCTCAGATCGCGTCGGTAGAGCCGGCGACGTTCTCGCAATTCGATTCGAGCCCCTGGCGGCTTCTGGAGGCGGTCAGGGAGGCCGACCTGACGGTGTGCTTCCCATTCGAGGAGGGTCCGTTCGGCCACGTGACGCCCGCGCGGATTCACGAGACGGCGCGATTCGTCGTCCCCGTCCCGACGATCGTCTTCCCGGCCTTCCATCCGGACATCGTCTATATCGGCCATAAGGGCGGCCTGTTCGGCTCACCGATGGGCGATTATCACTCGGCGCTGATCGTTTACGGCTTCGCCCGCGGCTACTCGGTCGACGCGATCATCTCTCTGTTCCGGGCCGAGGTATTTTCCCGTGTCGGCTATCTCGACAGCTGGTTCGCGAACCGGGACGCTCTGCTGGCGACGAGCCATGCCCACGGCTCCGAACTCGACCGGCTGTTCGCCGGGTGGATGCGCCGCGGCTGCTTCATGCATACGATCAACCACCCCAAGCTGTTCGTGATCGCCGATCTCGCCCGCGACGCGCTTCATCGCGCCGGGATTCCGGCGCGTCATGCGGCCTGCGAGGATTACCTGCCCGATCCGTTGAGCGGGAGCGTCTGGCCGGTCTATCCGGAGATCGCGGCGCGGCTCGGGGTTTTCGGCAGCACCACCTTCAAGCCGCCGCTCGGCGGCTTGAACTTCCTCGTCGATGCCGCCCGCTGCATCGAATTGCGGGCGATGGTGGAGGGGTCGCTGGCCATCTACGCGCACACGCCGAAGATCGCTGGGCATTGCGATCGCGTCCAAAGCTGGCTCGCGAACGCCGAGATCCGCGACACGCTGGTCCCGGTCGCAGGCTGAAGCGGTCAGCCGCCGGTCACGCTCATGTGGCGCGGCACCGCCGCCGGGCGGGCGCGCTCGATGACGAAGTCGTGGCCCTTCGGCTTGCGCGAGATCGCCTCGACGACCGCCTGGGTCACCAGCGCGTCGTCGGGCGAAGCGCGGAGTGCCGCTCGCAGATCCGCCGCATCCTCCTGGCCGAGGCACATGTAGAGCTTGCCGGTGCAGGTGAGGCGCACGCGGTTGCAGCTCTCGCAGAAATTATGCGTCAGCGGCGTGATGAAGCCGAGGCGCCCGCCGGTCTCCTCGATCCGCACATAGCGCGCCGGGCCACCGGTGCGGTCGGGCAGCGGCGTCAGGGTGAAGCGGCTCTCCAGACGCTCGCGCGCGACCGAGAGCGGCAGGAACTGGTCGGTGCGGTCGCCCTCGATCTCGCCGAGCGGCATCACCTCGATCAGCGTCATGTCCATGCCGAGCCCATGGGCCCAGACGATCATGTCGGCGATCTCGTCCTCGTTGACGCCCTTGAGCGCCACCGCGTTGATCTTGACCTTGATGCCGGCGGCCCGCGCCGCCTCGATGCCGGCGAGCACCACCGACAAGTCGCCGCGCCGGGTGATCTCCCGGAATTTCTGGGGGTCGAGCGTATCGAGCGAGACGTTGATCCGGCGCACGCCGAGATCGGCGAGCTCGGGCGCGAAGCGGGCGAGCTGCGAGCCGTTCGTCGTCAGCGTCAGCTCGTCCAACGCACTGCTCTTCAGGTGGCGTGAGAGCCGGCGGAACAGGTGCATGATGTCGCGGCGGACCAGCGGCTCGCCACCGGTGATCCGCAGCTTGCGCACGCCGCGGTCGATGAACACGCCGCAGAGCCGGTCGAGCTCCTCAAGGGTCAGCAGATCGCGTTTGGGCAGAAACTGCATGTCCTCCGCCATGCAATAGGCACAGCGGAAATCGCAGCGATCGGTCACCGAGATGCGCAAGTAAGTGATCGCCCGCTGGAACGGGTCGATCAGGGGCGCCGGGCGCACAGGCGCAGGCGCGTCTTCGGCGGGACCCCACATGCGCGCCTCTGAACTCGACTCGTTTCCGGCGTTGGCCGTTTTGTCGGCTGACAGATCCAACATCGCCATCCATATGAGGGCGGTGGCATTTTCCGGCAAGCACATGCATGCAACGCCGGCATGAGAGCGTGGAACGGACCGTCATGAGTGAGCGCTGGCCCACGGAAATCCGCCTGTCCGGCGACAAGCGAATCCTGACCGTGGCTTTCGACGGAGGTGGCCGCTTCGAACTGCCCGCCGAATACTTACGCGTGTCGAGTCCCTCCGCGGAGGTTCAAGGCCATTCTCCGGCGGAACGCAAGGTGCTGGGCGGCAAGCGTGACGTCGCGATCCTGTCGGTCGAGCCGGTCGGCAACTACGCCGTGAAGCTGTTCTTCGACGACATGCACGATACCGGCATCTTTGGCTGGGACTACCTGTTCGACCTCGGCCGCGAATACCGCAACCGCTGGTCCACCTATCTGCGCGAATTGGAGGAGCGCGGTCTTACGCGCGACCGCGCGGCGAGCGCGCCGGCGAAGTCGAGCCACAGCGGTGGTGGTTGCGGCAGCGGAAGCTGCGGCTGCCACTGAGGGTTCTGGCTGGGACGGGTCGTCCCGCAGGACGACCCGCGCGATATTTCAGCTCGGCTGTTCCTCGACCTCTTCGAGATCCTCCTCGGGAAGCGCATCCGGCCGCGGCGGCGTAGGATCCCCGGTCGGCGGCTGAGGCGCAGCGGGTGGATCCCCGACCGGCTTCGGCTCCGTCTCGGATTGCGGCCGATCGTTGTGTGCGGTCACGTCAGTCTCCCTGGGTTAAGTCGCCCACCGCGACAAAGTGATGCCGCTGCAGCCTGTAAAATCGGAAGAAATCTCCAGCCTTCGATCCGGAGGCCGCAGACATACCGGTCAAGCGGCGCCCGAAGTGCTCCACTCCTTCTTCACCTCGTCGGCGCTCCGGTCGAGCCGGACCTGATCGCCCTCGACGGCGATGACGAAGTCGAGCGGGATGTAGTGGTGGAGACCGCCCGCTTCGGCATCCTTCTTCGTCAGCTTGATCTCGCCCTTCGCGACGTGATCGACAGTGCCGACATGGCCGCCATCCGAACCAACGACGGTGGCGTGCTCGCGGATTTGGCTGGCATCGACCATGGCTGTCCTCCTGCGTTGACCGGGGCCAACCGACTGCGCGGATGCAGGTTCCGCCGGCCGCCTCGCCTGAAATCGGATGATGCCTCGTGACCGATCCGCATTGAACCATCCGCCCGCCTCGCGGTTGGCGTGCGAGATCCACTACATCGACAGGAAGCAACGCATGGCAGCCACAGATCCCGGGCATCGCATCGGACAGGACGTCAACACCGTTGATCAGCTCAGCAGCGTCGTCATCCTCGGTCTTGCCGTCGCCGGCGGTGCCGCTGCCATCGTGCTCAGTCTGCTCCTGATCGGGTGAGGCGGGACTGTATTAACGAGCAAAAAGAAAAGGGCCGGCATCGCTGCCGGCCCCCTCTCAACGTGCCTCGAAAAAGCGATCAGCGCTGGACGACGACCCGGGCACCGACCTTCACGCGGCTGTAGAGGTCCGTCACGTCGTCGTTGGTCATACGGATGCAGCCCGAGGAGACGGCGGTGCCGATGGTCTCCGGCTCGTTGGAGCCGTGGATGCGGTAGATCGTATTGCCGAGATACATGGCGCGGGCGCCGAGCGGGTTCTCGATGCCGCCCTTCATGTAGCGCGGAAGGTCGGGGCGGCGCCGCAGCATCTCCGCCGGCGGGCGCCAATCGGGCCATTCGCGCTTCATCGTGACGGTCTGGGTGCCGCCCCAGGTGAAGCCGGGCCGGCCAACGCCGACGCCGTAGCGCAGGGCCTCGCCGCCGGGCTGGACGAGGTAGAGCCGGCGCTCGGTGGTCGAGACGATGATGGTGCCGGGCGCGTAGGGTCCGGCATAGGGCACCGTCTGACGCGGGATCGCGGTCATCTGCGGCACGGTCGAGGCGAGCGGATCGGCTGCGGCGCCCGGCGTGCCCGGCACGTCCGCGGGCAGAGCCGCGTTCTGCGGGCGCACGCGCACCGTCAGCACCTCGGTCAGCGGCTGACGGGTGAGCGGGTCGATCTCATAGGCGGCAGCGGGGCTTGCAAGCGCGACCGTCGCGCAGGCAAGCCCGCCCAGGGCAACGACGAAACGGCGCATCAGGGCCTCTCGGGGCAGGCGAAGAACAGGGGACGCGGTGGAAACACCGCCGCACGATGCCGTGCGGACCCTCGCCAACGCGTAAACGCTCGCCGTTCAAAGCCAAGCTTGATTTGTGCTGCGCGACCGCTTCAACGGTCCTCGTGACACCATGGCCACACTGTGGCAGCTTGGCCTTATAGGCAAGGATTATCGTCGGCGGATGGAACCGGTCGAGGCTTCACGCTGGGGACGGATCGATTGTCGCCCCTATCACGCGGGCGATCTGGACGCCGTGATCGAAATCTTTCATTCCGCCCTGCGCGAGACCGCTTCAGCCGATTACGCTCCGGCGCAGATCGAGGCTTGGTCGCGGATCGATCCGGCCGTATGGGCGGAGCGGCGGTCGCGGGGGCATTGCTGGGTCGCGTGGATCGGCACGGAGGCGGCGGGATTCGCGGATTTCGAACCGGACGGCCGCCTCGACATGCTCTACGTCCATGCCGCACACGGAGGCAGGGGCGTCGCGCGGGCGCTGCTTCGAGCCGTCGAAACGCTCGCCCTGGATCTTGGTCTCGACGCGTTGCGGACTGAAGCGAGCCTGACCGCCCGACCGTTTTTCGAAGCGGCCGGCTTTCACGTCGTCGAGGCGGAAACGGTGACGCGGTATGGGCAGGCGTTCCAGCGCTATCGGATGCGCAAGGACGGGCTCGGCGCCTGACGGCCTAAGCGGCTCTCACAAAACTCCCGGTGCGCGGCCGTCGACAAAGCGAGAACGGCCGGTGATCAGGCGTTTTGCGAGGCCCTCTAAGCGGCGTCGAGTCCGAGATCGATGATCGCCGAACTGTGGGTGATCCAGCCGACCGAAATCAGATCGACCCCGGAGGCGGCGACCGCCCCGACTGTCTCCCGGTTGATCCGGCCTGAGGCTTCCGTGATCGCGCGCCCATCGACCATGGCCACGGCCTGTCGAAGGGTGTCGGGACTCATGTTGTCGAGCAGCACCGCATCGGCACCGACCGAGAGCGCCTGTTCGAGTTGCGCCAGGGTATCGACTTCGACCTCGATCTTGACGAGGTGGCCGGTCTTCGCCCGCGCCCGCTCAATGGCCGGGATGATGCCGCCCGCGACCGCGACGTGATTGTCCTTGATCAACACGGCGTCGTCGAGGCCGAAGCGGTGATTCGAGCCGCCACCCGCGCGTACGGCGTGCTTCTCCAGCGCCCGCAGACCCGGTGTGGTCTTGCGGGTGCAGACGATCCGCGCCTTGCCGTGCGGCTTGGCTGCTTCGACCAAGGAGGATGTCGCCGTGGCGACCCCGCTGAGGCGGCAAAGCAGGTTGAGGGCGACGCGCTCGGCCGTCAGCACGGCGCGGGCCGGGCCGGACAGGCGGATCACCGTATCGCCCGGCGCGACGCGGCTGCCGTCGGGCCGCTCGATGGAGACAGAAAGGCTCGGGTCGATCAGCTCGAAAGCGATGGCCGCGGCGTCGGTGCCAGCGATCACGCCGTCCTGCCGCGAGGCGATGATAGCCTCCATGCGCTCGCCCGCCGGGATGATCGCATCCGTGGTGATGTCGCCGGCCCGGCCGAGATCTTCGAGGAGGGCCGCCCGCACCACCGGCTCCACGAGGAGACGCGGCAGCGGCAGCAGGACGTCGTCAGGCATCGGTGAGTTCCTGAAGCACGGGGGCGTCCGCCGCGGCAGTCGTGACCACGGAGTGCCGGGCCGGAAGCTGGCCCGGATAGTCGCTGCGCCAATGGGCACCGCGGCTCTCGCGCCGGCTGAGGGCCGCATGGGCGATCATCAGGCCGGTCGCGGCCGCATCGGAGCCACGCTCGGAAAGATCGGTGAGTTGCGCCACGGCCTGCGACAGCCCCGCCTCGTCGCGCACGACGCCGACATAGCGGTCCATGATGCCGCGAATCGCGATCAGATCCACCGGGTCCTCCGGTCGGATCTCGGGCAGAGGCGCCGGCCGATCGGCTCCTGCAAACGGCGACGCGTCTCCGATCGACTCCGCGATGCGGGGCGCGAAGGCCAGGGCTTCGAGGAGCGAGTTGCTGGCAAGCCGGTTCGCGCCGTGCAGCCCGGTCGAGGACACCTCGCCGCAGGCCCAGAGACCTGGAATAGTGCTGCGGCCGGCCTCGTCCACGAGGATGCCGCCCATATGGTAGTGCGCCGCCGGACGGACCGGGATCGGCTGCAAAGCCGGATCGATTCCGGCCTCGGCGCAGAGTGCGGCGACCGTCGGAAAACGCCGGGGCATGCGCTCGCCCAGACGGCCCGTCGTGTCCAGGTAGACGGTTCGACCGCGGCCGAGCGCCTGGAAGATCCCGCGGGCGACCACGTCGCGCGGGGCCAGATCCCCGCCCTCGATGCCCGCCATGACCGGTGCGCCGAACTCATCGATCAGCCGCGCGCCCTCACCCCGGAGGGCCTCGGTCGCGAGCGGCATGGGATCGCGGCCGGCAGCGATGGCAGTCGGGTGGAAC
>JAGTAM010000468.1 GCA_023422485.1 Pseudomonadota bacterium
CGCTCGGCGGCCTGCTCGGCTCGATCGCGGTCGCCGCCAAGCACGAGATCGTGCTCGCCATCGTCGGCGGCCTGTTCGTTCTGGAGATCATGTCGGTGATCATCCAGGTCCTGTCGTTCAAGCTCACAGGCAAGCGCGTCTTCCGCATGGCGCCGATCCACCACCACTTCGAGCAGAAGGGCTGGAAGGAGCCGCAGGTCGTGATCCGGTTCTGGATCATCGCCGTCATCCTGGCGCTGGTCGGCCTCGCCACGCTGAAGCTGCGCTGAGCCGGGACGAGAGACACAGACCATGACGCCAGCCACCACCTTCGCCGGCCGGAAGGTCGCCCTGTTCGGCCTCGGCGGGTCCGGACTCGCCACCGTGCGCTCTCTGCTGGCGGGCGGCGCCGACGTGCTGGCTTGGGACGACAACGCAGCCAGCCGCGACCGCGCCCGCGAACAGGGCATCACCGTCACGGATCTCAACGAGGCCGATTGGTCGGGCTTCTCCGCCCTGGTGCTCGCGCCCGGCGTGCCGCTGACCCATCCTGAGCCGCACTGGACCGTGGGTCTCGCCCGCGAGGCCGGCGTCGAGATCATCGGCGATATCGAGATCTTCTGCCGCGAGCGCGCGGCGCTGGCGCCGGATGCCCCCTTCGTCGCCATCACCGGTACCAACGGCAAATCCACCACGACGGCGCTGACCGCCCACCTGCTGCGCCACGCCGGCCGCGACGTGCAGATGGGCGGCAATATCGGGACCGCGATCCTGTCGCTGGAGCCGCCCGCGGCGAACCGCGTCCACGTGGTCGAGCTGTCCTCGTTCCAGATCGACCTGACGCCTTCGCTCAAGCCCAGCGTCGGCATTCTGCTCAACCTGACACCGGACCACCTCGACCGTCACGGCACCATGGAAAGCTACGCCGCCATCAAGGAGCGGCTGGTGGCCGGCGCCGACCTCGCGGTGATCGGCGTGGACGATCCGTATTGCGCGGCCATCGCCGAGCGCCGCACGGGCGAGCGCATCCGCCTCCATGTCGAGGGCCACGGTGACGAGGCCGGCGATTATGTCGGCGCGGACGGCAGGGTGCGCGCGCCCGACGGCGCCGTGATCGCCGAGGTCTCCGGCATCCAGGCGCTGCTCGGCGACCACAACCTCCAGACCGCCGCCGCCGCGGTCGCCGCCGCGATCCGGCGCGGCCTCACCGGGGTGGAGATCGCGGCGGGGCTCAAGAGCTTTCCCGGACTCGCTCACCGGATGGAGCCCCTGCGCCGCATCGGTGCGACGCTGTTCGTCAACGATTCCAAGGCGACCAACGCCGATTCCACCGAGAAGGCACTGCTGGCCTTCCGCGACATCCACTGGATCGTCGGCGGCAAGGCGAAGGAGGGCGGCATCGAGCCGCTGGCGCCGCTGTTCGACCGCGTGACCCACGCCTACCTGATCGGCGCATCGAGCGATGCCTTCGCCGCGACGCTGGATGGGCACCTGCCCTTCACCCGCTGCGACACGCTGGAGGCCGCGACGGCGGCGGCGGCACAGGCCGCCCGCACATCGGGCACGGAGGCGCCCGTCGTGCTGCTGTCGCCGGCCTGCGCCTCCTACGACCAGTTCCCGAACTTCGAGGTCCGCGGCGACCGGTTTCGTGCGCTGGTCGCGGCGCTGCCGGAAGCGGGCGTGGAGTAAACCCCGCCACCGGTTGATCGCCCCAGGTTTGTCCCGCCGTCCTTGCGAGCGGAGGTAAGACGATCGGGTGGCCGCGTCTCATACCAAATCCGGTTGATTCCTTCGGGATGGCGGATTTGGTCGGCGCTCAAGCGCCGCGCGGGCTGGCTGATCCGTTCCCCGCTCTGATCAAGCGGAGACCGTCTCAGGCGCTCTTTCCAATCGGCCGCGCCTCGGCCGGAGGTTCGGCGGCCTTGGCCTCGGATGCGGTGTCCGTCGGACGCCCCTTGCCGACCGTGCGGCGGGCGCGGAAGACGGGCCGCGCCTCCGCTTCCTTGCGCTTCAGCATGGTGCGGAACTGGTCGCGCCGCTCGTGGATCGAGGCGATGACATGGCCCATCGGCACGCCGACATCGACGAGCACGGCTTCCGAGAGTTGCAGCGAGGCCTCGATCGTCTCGGGCACCGCGTCATCGACGCCCATCTCGTAGAGTTGCGTGGCGTGCCGTGCGTCGCGGGCGCGGGCGACGATGGTCAGGTCCGGCCGCTCGGCGCGGGCCGCCTGCACCACAGCCTCCACCGCCCGGGGATTGTCGAGGGTGACGACCAGGGCGCGGGCGGTGGCGATGTCGCAGCGGCGCAGCATCTCCGTGTTGGCCGAGTCCCCGAAATAGACCGGACTGCCGAGGCGGCGCTGTTCGGCGACGCGGGCGGGGTCCGAGTCGAGGGCGAGGTAGGGGATGGCGTGGCGCTTGAGCATCTCGCCGACGAGGCGCCCAACCCGGCCGTAGCCCGCCACGATCACCCGGTTCTGCTGCGGGTCCGGCACCGGCTCGGCCCGTGCCCGGCCGAGCGCTTCCCTGGACACCCGCTTGCCGACGCGGCGGCCCAGAGCCGCAAGGCCGGGGATCGCAATCATGGTCACGGTGGTGACGATGAGGGCCGCGCCGCCCACAGGCTCCGGCACGAGACCGGCGACCATGGCGCCGCCGATCAGCACGAAGGCGAACTCGCCGCCGGGGCCGATCAGCAGCGCCGTCTCCAGGGCGACCGCGCGGGAGATTCCCATGAGGCGGGCGCCCGCCAGCACCACCGCGCCCTTGATCAGGAGCAACCCGAGCGACAGGCCGAGAATGGCTCCGGGCGCGGCGACGAGTTGAGCCGGATCGAGGTTCATGCCGACCGAGACGAAGAACACACCGAGCAGGAGCCCCTTGAACGGGTCGATCGTCGCCTCGATCGCCCGGCGATACTCGGTCTCGGCCAGCAACAGGCCGGCGACGAAGGCGCCAAGCGTCATCGACAGTCCGCTGCCGGCGGCCACCAGCGCGGTGGCCACGATGACGAGCAGGCAGGCAGCCATGAACAGTTCGGGCGAGCGGGTACGCGCCACCAGTTGGAACAGCGGGCGCAGTGCCAAGCGGCCGGCCACCACGATCACCACCAGGGCGATGGCCGCCTGACCGAGCGCCAGGGCCAAGGCGCCGCCGAGATCGCCGCCGTCCTTGCGGCCAAGCACGGCGATGGCGAACAGGATCGGAGCGACCGCCAGATCCTGGAACAGCAGGATCGCGAAGCTGGTGCGCCCGGCCGGCGTGCCGAGCCGCTTCTGCTCGGCGAGCACCGGCAGCACGACGGCCGTCGAAGAAAGCGCGAGCGCGAGCCCAACCAGCACCGCCCCGGCCACCGGCTGGGCGAGCGCGACGAGGATCGCGGCGATGACGCTCGCGGAGGCTGCCACTTGGATCGCGCCTAGGCCGAACACGAGGCGGCGCAGTACCCGCAGGCGCTCCCAGGACAATTCGATCCCGATCATGAACATCAGGAAGATGACGCCGAACTCGGCCAGATGCGCGATTTCGGACCGGTTGCCGATGGTGAAGGGCGCCAGCCAGGGATGCGCGTCGGCGAAGCGCCCGAGACCGAAGGGCCCCAGCAGCGCGCCGGCGCCGAGGAATCCGAGCACCGGAGAGATCCGCAGCCGGTGGAAGAGCGGCACGACGATGCCGGCGGTCACGAGAAAGAGGATCGCCTCCCGGTAGCCGCCCGCAAATGCGCCCGCATGCGCGCCGGCTTGCGCGGCAATCTGGGCTCCGGCCTGCACGGGGTCGGTCATCGAGCTTGTACGCTGGTGCTGAAAGACGAGGAGGGCGGCCTGGCGCCTTGCAGCTTCGATGCCGCCAGGGGAACCGGGCGGCATCATGGGCGGCGAGCCGGTCGGGGAGCAATCGTTTTCCGCGCCCTCCCGCGGTTTTCGCGTCGCCGCTTCAGTCGTGGCGGTCAGGCTATCCGGCCATCCACCGCTCATCGTGTTGGCCGGCACAACTTCGGCACAATACGCGCTTACGCTCGGGTAACGCGATGTTAGGAGGTGGCGGGTCCGCCGCCTCCGGAGGCCCGCAGCAGTCCAAGAAGCGCATGAATTTCTTCCGCAGACAGCCTCCGAACCGGGACGTGCAGCGCGAGCGGCGCGACTGGGCTCTCGACCAGCAACGCTGGAAGCACGAGCGCGACATCGAGCGCGGCTACCGCATCAAGTGGGGCTACGTCGCCATCGCCTATCTCGTCGAGTTCATGGTGATCGGCGCCTCGCTGTGGGGCGCGTGGCTGTTCGCGGGCTATTACAGCGACGGCGACGAGCGAGCGTTCTACTTCATGCTGCTGGCGCCGCTGGTCTACGCCGCGGTGGAGCTGTGCCGCGTGCCCCTCGGCATCCTGGCACGCACGCAGCGCTCCTGGTTCGTGAAGAGTCTTGCGGTGATCGGCATCATCTTCGCCGCGGGCGTGACCACCAAATCGGTGTCGCAGCTCGGCGAGATGATGTTCCATCCCCGCCTGATGGACGCGGCCAAGGCCAAGACCGCGCTCAAGGACGCCCAGGCCGACCGCGACAGCATCGACACCCGGATCGCGGCCGCCAACGCCCGGGTCGAGCAGTACACGACCGAGCTGGAGCAGATCGAGCGGCGCTCGGCCGAGAACGCCTCACAGC
>JAGTAM010000505.1 GCA_023422485.1 Pseudomonadota bacterium
GCTCGGCATCGACGACGCCCATGCGGGCGATGTTCTCCGCGACCGTGCCGGGGAACAGATCGACCTGCTGGGGCAGGTAGCCGATAGAGCGGCCGAGCTGCGTCGGGTTCCAGGCGGTGATGTCGGCGCCGTCCAGGCGCACATGCCCCGCGCTCGGCATCCAGGCGCCGACGATGAGCCGGCAGAGGGTCGATTTGCCGGATCCGGAGGGGCCGAGGATGCCGCAGGTCGTGCCCTGCTCGATGCGGGCATTGATGCCGCGCAGCACCGGCTCCACCGCGCCGGGGGGCGCGTAGCGCACGGCTTCCATCTCCAGGCGCCCCACCGGCGCCGGCAGGTCCATGGGCCCCGCATGGTCCGGCAGGGCGTCGAACAGGGCGCGGAGGTTCGTATGCGCGGCCCGGGCGGAGACCCAGCTGCGCCACGCGGTCAGCGCCCTCTCCACGGGCGACAACGCGCGCCCCAGGATGATCGAGGCGCCGATCATGCCTCCCGATGTCAACTGGCCGCGCAGGACGAGGAGCGCGCCGACGCCGAGGATGACGATCTGCAGGCCTAAGCGGAGCGCGCGGGTGAGGTTCGAGATCGTCTCGGTCACGTCCTGCGTGCCCTGCGCGCCGGCATGGACGGCGCCCTGCCGGGCACGCCAGCGGCGCAGCATCGGATCCACCATGCCGAGCGGCTTCAGCGTTTCGCCGTGCTCGACCATCTGCTGCGCGCTGAACTGCAACTGGCGCGCGTCGCCGGCGGATCGAGCCGAGGCTGAACGGGTCAGCACATCGTTGAGGACGGCAAGACCGAACAGAATCACGGCACCGGCGACCGCGACGGCCCCCAGGGCCGGGTGCATCAGCCAGATCACGACGATGAAGATCGGCATCCAGGGGGCGTCGAGGAAGGCGAGCAGGGCCTCACCCGAGATGAAGGTCTTCAAGTCCCCCACGTCGGAGGCGCTCGCCTCGCTCCGGACACCCGCGAGCCTCGCGTCGACGCCGCGCCGGATCACCGGCTGCGACAGCCGCTGCTCGACCCACAGACCGGTGCGCGCCAGGACACGACGCCGGGCCTGCTCGATGACGGCGTAGGCGGCGATGCCCAGGAGGGCCGCGATGGTCAGCCACAGCAGCGTATGCAGCGAGCCGCTGGCGAGCACCCGATCGAAGACCTGCATCATGTAGATGCTGCTGATCAGCATCAACAGGTTGACCGCGAGGCTGAACCACATCACGGGCATCACTTGTCGGCGCACTTGGCGCATACAATTCTGAAAGACGCCGTCCATCGTCATTGTCGTACGCTCTACAGCAGAATGTTGATCGACGTTTTGCAAGGGAACAGGTGTGCCCCTGATCAGCGCACAGGGACACACCTGCGCTGACGGACATGACTTCTCGATTTGTGACGCGGCGAAGCATCACAATCGATGGTGGGGACAAGCGGCTGCAATCCGGCCGTCCCCATACTGTCAATCTGGATTTTTCCTCCCGCCCTTGGACGGTTCCCTTGTTCGTTATTCTGATCTGAGCCGGACAGCGTCCGCTTCGCACTACCCAAACGGGGAGTGCCAATAATAATCTTTAACCGAATTTTCACCTACGTAGTCATCGAAGGCGTCAGCGCGTCCTCTCAGCCACGCCAAATCTCGCAAAGCCTGAAGACCATGACCTCAGCAGCACCGCGCAGCCGCGACAAAATCCAACAACAATTGTTAGATTGCATTCAGCCCTGAAATCGGATGTCTCGCACACCTATTTCGGGCAGCGCGACACTGACAATCCACTGAGCAAACCGACGAGATCGGCCTGCCGGTCCAATCCGGTCTTCGCGAACACGCCCTTGAGATGGAACCGAACGGTACCGACGGTGACACCGGTCTTGACGGCGATCTCTTCGAGCTTCTCGCCGGCCGCAATGCTGCGGGCGACTCGCGCCTCGGCCCCCGTCATGGCGAAGAGCCTCTGGAGCACATCCTCCTTGGGCACTGCCGGCCGGACGACGCGCGTCACGAGCACGAGAAACGTCGGCACCGCGAGGGGGCCTGAGATCAGGTGGTCCTCGTCCCTGATGACGTGCATCAGGAGGGGAGAGAGCTCGCCCTGGGCCGGGATGGGAATGAAGTGCTGAGACGGGGCATCCGCGGCCGGCTCGCGGAGACTTGCGGCTAGTCGTGTCAGCGCAGCGACGATCCGTCCGTCGCGCGCGCCATCCACCGACTGGGCAATTCTCGCCGGCTCCGACCTTAGACGTCCGGATTCGGGAAGGTAGGGCCGGAATGCACGATTGCTCCGGGCGACCTCGAGACCGGCTCCCATCGCGATCGCGGCTGCGATCCCGAGATAATCGAACATCTCGACCGCGATAGAAGTGCTTTGCTGGGCAATCTTTGAAAGGACGCTGATCGAATTGCCCAGTTCCAGCCCGAGGTGAGAAAGTTGTTGCCTGATTGATGCAATGTCAGAGCGCAACGTGAGAGGAAACTCGAAGAAGCACACCACACGGCGGCCCGCATCGAACACGAATTCGGAAAATGCATACAGTCGGCCGTCGTCAGCATGGGCGCAGTTCGGCGCTAGGTACACGGCTTCGGACGGATTGACGGAACGAAGTGTACAAAGATGCCAGCCGTCGCTCTCTCGCTCCCGACAGCTCGACAGGATGATCTTGGAGATTGCCTTCAGCGCCGACATGTTGCCCCGGTCGGGCATCATCGTCGACGTGACGATGCGTTCGATCGCTCGATCCCCACCGTCCAGCAGACCGATCCATCCCCGCTCCGCCCCGACGAATGAAACGATCTTGTGGAGCACCTCGGGCCGAGCCATTTCCGAAATGTCGACACCGAAGGAAAGCTCGTCTGCGTAGTTTAACTCTGCCCTGCTCATCTCACAGGCCGCTTCCGTCCCCAGATTATGACATCGCGCAATCGCGCTCATATCTATACCGAAATCTCGACGACAATTTTCCGGAACATACAGATTTATCCACACCAAAACAACATTGATTTATTATAATTTCCCCACGCATAATGGGCTCAGGTAATTGAGTTTTTGATTGCTGTAAGCTGTACCATTTGATTTGTCGGTATTTTGCCGCAGCTGCAAGCACAGGGGCTTTTCAAGCCGGCCAACGCTCAAGTCCAGTCTGGTCCTGCCTCCGGAATCAGCTCGGTCTTGAGAAGCCGGTTTTGGGGCCGGAACGGATACGGTCGCTGGGCAAGCTGATCAGGGGGTCAGTTCAGGGCTCTGCCATCGGGGTAGCCTGCATCCCGCGCGCAGGACGTCCCGATGGCTGATCCATTCGAATCAAGTGCGCGTCACGCCCCTGAGTGCTTCGACCTTTTCCCGGACAAGAGCTTCATCGGACGTGCTCTCGCTCCTGTCCGGCGAGAAGGGAGGAGTCGGGCGCGATTCGTCATCGTCCGAATGGCTGATAGAGCCAAGCCACGCGGATCGAACCCAGATGGTTCGTCCCTCAGCCCTGAAGCACGCTTGAAGGCTCACCAGCTCATTGATAGCTTCCTACTCGTGCAAATCCGAGGCCTCGGTGTGGTCGTTCAGGGCGAGGCGGGCGGGTTGGAGATGGCCGACGAGACTTTGCGCCAGTTGCGCCTGGCCTACACCCACACGCTGCTGCTCTCCGGGCGCCAATGGCGGCGGCTCGCCAATACGGCGACGGAGGCGCATGGGATCTCCGAGGCGAAGGCGCTGCCGCTGGTGCTGATCGGGCGCATGGGGGGTGAGCCGCGCCAGAACGCCCTGGCCGAGGCGGTGGGAATCGAGGGACCGTCGCTGGTCCGCCTGCTCGACCAGTTGGAGGCGGCCGGTCTCGTCCGACGCCGGGAAGACCCGAGCGACCGGCGCGCGAAGGTTCTGAGCCTGACCGCCGCCGGGGACGCCGTCGTCGCCCGGATCGAGGCCGACCTCGACCGGCTCCGCGAGGCCGCCTTCGCGGGCATCAGCGCCGCCGACCTGGAGGCCGGCCTGCGGGTGTTCCGGGCGATCCAGCGTCACGCCGGCGGCACGGAGGCGGAAACGGCTCCGGAAGCGGCACCACGGGCGCCCCGGGGTTGACCCTTCCGGGCTGACGCGACCGGGCCTTCTCGCTCAAGACGTTCGGGGCCGGCATGCCGGCCCTGTACCTCGCGTTCGGGATCGACCGGCCCAAGCCCTATTGGGCACGCGGCACCCGTGTGCATCACGCGTCAGGTGCTGGCCGGCGCCACCCGCTCCAAGGCGTTCTACCAGGTGCTCGGCACGCTGCTCGGCGCCGTCGTCTCGGTCATCCTCGTCCCAAACCTCGCGTCGGACCTGCTGACGGTCGCGACCGCGCTCTGGGTCGCCGTCGGCCTGTCTTGACGGCGTGTCCCGGAGAGAGCCTCGCGCGGGGACCGTCGCGGGGACCGTTCTGTTCAAGAATAGGGGCGGCGGGCCCGAGGACGATATCGCGGCAGCGTCCATCCCAGGCGGAGGGAGAGCGCCCGCAGGATCAGGGCGACGAGGAAGCCGGAGCCGAGGGCGAGTTCCCGCGGCGCGCCGAGCGCGGCTAGGCAGACGTAGGTGAGCGCACCCGCGCCCGCCGCCGAGGCGTAGATCTCCCGGCTGAGGATCACCGGGCTGTCGCCTCCGAGGAGATCGCGGATCACGCCGCCGAAGGTCGCGGTCACCACGCCCATGACGACGGCCACGGCGCTGCCGGCCCCGGCCTGGATGGCCTTCTCGGCGCCGGCCACCGCGAAGAGCGCGAGACCGAGGGCATCGAGCCGGACCAGGGTGCGGTAGCGGGATTGCGGGATATGCGCGAAGAAGAACACGGCACAGGAGATGGCGAGGCACGCCAGGAGAGCGCTGGGCCGCTGCGTCCAGAAGACGGGCGATCCGAGCAGCAAGTCGCGGAGCGTTCCGCCCCCGATCCCCGTCGCGGTGCCCAGCACGGCGAAGCCGACGAAGTCCATCTCCTTGCGGGAGGCCACCAGGGCACCGGTGATCGTGAAGACGATCAGCCCCAGCCAATCCAGGGTCGCGGTCGCGGTCTCGAACATCGTTCTCAGTCCATCGGGGGTCTGGGCGTCGTCAGCGGGCAGCGAGGAAGGGCGACGCGCTATCCACTTGTCTTTGCATCGCCCCGAAAGCCGGCGGCCGCCTTTCGGGACGATGCTCGAGAGCCTTGTTTTGTCGCGCTTTCTGTCGACGAACCGCCATCCGCTTCGTCGGACAGCGCTCTATCGGAAGAGCAGCACCTGGTTGTCGGAGCGGGAGGGGCCGTCCCACTCGCGCTGCACCATCACCTCCGGCTGCGCGGTCTTCACGACGACCGTCGTGCCGAGCGGACCGCGGCCGTAGAGGTCGTGGATGTCCTCGTTGAGGAGGCGGATGCAGCCGGACGAATCGGTGCCGCCGACGGTCCAGGGCTCGTTGGTGCCGTGGATGCGGTAGAGCGTGTCGCGGTCGCCCTGGTAGAGGTAGAGCGCGCGGCAGCCGAGCGGATTGTGGATGCCGGGCTCAACGTAGCGCGGGGTGTCGGGCCGCCGCTTCAGCATGGCCGGCGTCGGGCGCCAGCCCGGCCACTTCGCCTTGCGCTTGACCACCGCGACGCCCGACCACGTGAAGCCGGCCCGGCCCACCCCGATGCCGTAGCGCAGGGCGGTCCGGTCCTCGCGGACGAGGAAGAGGAAGCGCTGGTGCGTGTCGACGACCAGCGTCCCGGCACGCTCCGGGCCATCGTAATCCACGATCTGCCGGCGGAATTCCGCCGGAACGAGGGTCAGGTCGACCATCGGCACGTTGAAGGGCTCGTCCGGGATCTCGCCGATGAACCACGCGTCGCGGTTCGCGGCCGGTTCGACCGGTTCCGGAGCCTTCGGCTCCGGGGCGGACTCCCAGAAGAAGGCGTGCGCGCGGCCCGGTGCGAGGAGGGCGGCGGCGAGGAGAAGGGAGCGGCGGGTGGGCGGCATCGTCGTGGCTCCAGTTCGCGGGTCGCGGATCCGCGCGTCTTCGGGCCCGCGCAGCGGCGCCGAACGGGCGGCCGAACGGGGCGGCAGCCGGGCAAGCGCCGGCCCGGCGCGCGGGACGAACCGGCCGGTCGCGTGGATCGAGGGGGAAGATCGAGGAAGACTTTAAGCGGCCGCCTGGCGGCCGGTCGGGTCAGCCTATGGGTCCGTCATGGCCAGAGGCCTCCGAGGTCGCTCCGCACGCGCCGCGCATGCGAGCCCCCTCTGTCATCGGCCTGAGAGTTTCGCCCGGCCCCGAGCGGGGCCGCGACTTACACCATCGGCGGGAGCGTCCGCTCCGCTTTCCAGAGTGTTGAACGACGAGCGGTCCGGGTGCCTGAGAGTTTCCGGGGCGGTTGCTCCTTCGGCGGCCGGCTTGCACCGGCTCTCTCCCGCGCGTCGCTGACTTGACCGTTCTATCGCCGGACGGTGGGCTTGGCCAGCCAATTCGTTAGCTTGCGATCGAATTGGTGCGGTACGACACACGAGCGGGCGCCGGGCGGGAGCCGCCACGGAGCCGCTCACTCGACAGGTACGACCGGCCTGACGACGGGCACCGCGTCGGCCGGCGACCGCCCTGATTTCCGCCGGCTCTACTTCGGCAGGGTGCGATCCATGTTCCACAGGTTGAAGGCGCGCTCGCCGAGCATCGTGTCGAGCCCCTCCTCCTGAATCTCGTCGGGAACACGCAGCGTCCCGAACCGGTCGAGGCCCTTCAGGATCACGAAGGTCACGAGCGAGGCATAGGCGCCGACGACGACGACGGCGAGGAGTTGAACGCCGAACTGCTCCGGGCTCGCCGAGACCTGGTTGATGTGCGGGCTGGCCAGGACGCCGACGAGAAGGGCGCCGGTGAGGCCGCCCACGCCGTGGGCGCGCCAGACCTCCAGCGTGTCATCGATCCTCAGCCAGCGCTGCACGTACTTGGCGAAGTAGCAGGCGGTGGCACCGATGGCGCCGATGACCAGGGCGGCGATGGGCTCGACATAGCCCGAGGCCGGGGTGATCGTCGCAAGGCCCGCCACGGCGCCGACGAGGACGCCGGAGAAGGACGGGTGCCGGGTCTCGCGCCATTCCCAGAACATCCAGGTCAGCATGGCGATGGAGCCGGCGAGCATGGTGTTGGTGAAGGCGTAGGCCGCCAGCGCGTCCGCGGCGTAGGCGCCGCCGGCGTTGAAGCCGAACCAGCCGAACCAGAGCAGGCCCGCGCCGAGGGCGACCAGCGGCAGGCTGGCCGGCTCCGATTCCGACTGGCCCGGCGCGAGCTTGCGCTTGCCGAGATATTTCGCCGTCGCCAGCGCCGAGAAACCGGCGGAGGTATGGATGACGATGCCGCCGGCAAAATCGGCGACGCCGAGCTTGGCCAGGAAGCCGCCGCCCCAGATCCAGTGCGCGGCCGGCAGGTAGACGAGGATGGTCCAGGCGGTGATGAAGAACAGGTAGGCGCCGAACCGGAAGCGCCCGACGAAGGCGCC